>NZ_VRUV01000138.1:0-9663 GCF_008039455.1 Methylobacterium sp. WL116 | reverse complement strand
ACCTTCCCGGCCGTCGGCGCCCGGGCCGAGAGGAAGCGCGTCGCGCTGCTGCGCGGCTGCGCCCAGAGCGTGCTCCGCCCCGATTTCAACGCGGCGGCGATCCGCCTGCTGACCCGGCACGGCGTCGAGGTGGTGCATGCGGACGGGGAGGGCTGCTGCGGCGCGCTCACCCACCACATGGGCAGGACGGACGATTCGCACACCCAGGCCAAGCGCACCATCGACGCCTGGATCGGGGAGGCCGACGGCGCGGGGCTCGACGCGATCCTCGTCACGGCGTCCGGCTGCGGCACGACGATCAAGGATTACGGATTCATGTTCCGCGACGACCCGGCCTATGCCGACAAGGCGGCGCGGGTCTCGGCGCTGGCCAAGGATGTGACCGAGTTCGTCGCGACGCTCGGCATCGCGCCGGTGATCGAGAGCGACCTCGTCGTCGCCTACCATTCCGCCTGCTCGATGCAGCACGGCCAGGGTATCCGCACCGAGCCGAAGGCCTTGCTGAAGCAGGCGGGCTTCACCGTGAAGGACGTGCCCGAGGGGCACATCTGCTGCGGCTCGGCCGGCACCTACAACATCCTGCAGCCGGAGCTGGCAGGCAAGCTCAGGGCGCGCAAGGTCGCCAACATCGAGCGCATGCGCCCCGACGTGATCGCCACCGGCAACATCGGCTGCGCCACCCAGATCGGGAAGGGCACCGCGATCCCGATCGTCCACACGGTGGAGTTGCTGGATTGGGCGACCGGCGGGCCACGGCCGGCCGCGATCGGGCGATCGGCCGAGCCGGCGCTGCAGGCGGCGGAGTGACGAACCTCAGCGTTCGAGCTGATGGGTGACCGGGATCCAGCGATAGCCGGTGCCGCTGCGCCCGACGTAGCCGAGCGAGGGGAACGAGGTGTGGTAGCCGGCGACGACGAGGTCGTCGGTGGCTGCCATGTCGTAGATCCGCCGGCGCGTCGCGGCGCCCGCGGCCTTGTCCATGTCGAACAGGGCGTGCCAGCCGGGCTCGGCGAGCGAGGCGACCTCGTGGTGGGCGCAATCGCTCCAGATCAGCATCCGCCGCCCTTCGCTCTCGACGTGGAAGGCGAGGTGGCCGGGCGTATGCCCGTAGGCCGCGAGCGCATGGTGAGCACGACGAGGTCGACCGCCTCCGGCGCGGTGCCGGCCGCCTCGCTCAGCCTTCGCGACATCCGGCGCTGACGACCGGTCAGGGCGCCCGCTCGCGAAACGCCGCCAGCACGAAGACCCGGATCGCCGAGGACAGGTTCTGGCCGTCGCGGCCGGCATCGATCGCCCCGATCAGCGCCTGCACCGATTGGCCGCGTGCTGCGGCGATCTCGCCCAGAGCGGTCCAGAACGGATCCTCCAGCGACACGCTGGTGCGGTGGCCGGCGATCATCACCGAGCGCTTGGTGATGCTCATCGTGGGCTCTTCCCTCCCTTCCCAACCTTCCCCGTCATCCCGGGGCGCCGAAGGCGAGCCCGGGATCCAGAACCGCAGGTCGTGCCTCGGATGGCGCCGTCGGCGGCTCTGGATCCCGGCCTCTGCTGCGCAGCCGCGGGATGACAGAGTGAAGCGGTATCAGAAGCAATTTACTTGGATCGGACGAGATCGGTGAACGCCGTGGCTCCCTCCAGGGAAACGGACGTCGCGCGGCGGCGCACCCTCGCTCAGGTCTCCGGATCCGGCCCGACCAGCTTGTGGCCCTCGTGGCGGGCGACCTCGATCGCCGTCTTGCGCTCCTGCAGGGTCCGGGCCTTCTTCGGGCGGCCGAAGGCGATGCGGTTGTCGGCCGCCTTCTCGTCCTTCTCGACCCGCAGGCGTGCCTTGCGGGCTTGGCGCAGGTTGATGATCTCGGCCATCGCGTCGATCTCCCGGGTCTCAGCTTCGGCCTACTCGGCGCTCGGGGCCAGCATGGTCTCGGGCCGCACCACGCGCTCGAACTCGGCCTCCGTCACGTAGCCGAGGCGCAGGGCCTCTTGCTTCAGGGTGGTGCCGTTCTTGTGCGCCGTCTTGGCGATCTCGGCGGCCTTGTCGTAGCCGATCGAGGGCGCGAGCGCGGTCACCAGCATCAGCGAGCGGCTCATCAGGTCGGCGATCTTGTCCTCGTTGGCCTTGATCCCGACGACGCAGTTGTCGGTGAAGCTCACCGCCGCGTCGGCGAGCAGGCGGATCGACTGCAGCACCGCGTTGGCGATCACCGGCTTGAACACGTTGAGCTCGAAGTTGCCCTGGCTGCCGGCGAAGCTCACCGTGGTGCCGTTGCCGATCACCTGCGCGCAGACCATCGTCAGCGCCTCGCACTGGGTCGGGTTGATTTTGCCCGGCATGATCGAGGAGCCCGGCTCGTTCTCCGGCAGCGACAGCTCGCCCAACCCGGAGCGCGGGCCGGATGCCAGCAGGCGGATGTCCTGCGCGATCTTGAACAGGCCGGCGGCGAGCGCCGAGAGCGCGCCCTGCGTGAACACCAGCGCGTCGTGGGTCGCCAGCGCCTCGAACTTGTTGGCGGCCGAGGTGAAGGGCAGGCCGGTCAGCTCCGCGACCTTGGCGGCGAAGCGCTCGGCGAATTCCGGATGCGCGTTCAGCCCGGTGCCGACGGCGGTGCCGCCCTGCGCCAGCGCCAGCACGCCGGGCAGCGTCGCCGCGATGCGCGAGCCGCCGAGCGCGACCTGCGCGGCGTAGCCCGAGAATTCCTGGCCGAGCGAGACCGGGGTCGCGTCCTGCAGGTGGGTGCGGCCGATCTTGACGATCGATTCGAAGGCCTTCGCCTTCGCGTCGAGCGCGGTGTGCAGGTGCGTCAGCGCCGGCATCAGGCGCTCGGTGATCTCGCGCGAGACCGCGATGTGCATCGCCGTCGGGAAGACGTCGTTCGAGGACTGGCCGCGGTTGCAATGGTCGTTGGGGTGGACCGGCGACTTGCCGCCGCGCTTGCCCCCGAGCCGCTCGTTGGCGAGGCTGGCGATCACCTCGTTGGCGTTCATGTTGGACTGGGTGCCCGATCCGGTCTGCCACACCACCAGCGGGAACTCGTCGTCGTGGCGGCCCTCGACCACCTCGGCCGCCGACGCCGCGATCGCCTCGGCCACCTTCGGGTCGAGGCCGCCGAGATCCTGGTTCACCAGGGCGGCCGACTGCTTGACGAGGCCCAGCGCGTGGACGAGCGGCGCCGGCATGTGCTCGGTGCCGATCTTGAAGTTCTGGATCGAGCGCTGGGTCTGCGCCCCCCAATACCGGTTCGCCGGAACCTCGATCGGCCCGAAAGTGTCGGATTCCGTGCGGGTGGCGGTCTCGGGCTGCGGCGACATCGTGGCCTCTACGTTCGGTGCGGTGCGGTGCCTACCTACGACAGGCGGCGGCAAATCGCGAAGGCGCTTTTCCGGCCGTGTCCCGACAAACGCGGCGGCCTGTTCCCCGTCGCGCCAAGCAAGGATGGCGCCCGAATGACGGCGACGATCGCGATCGACACGGATGCGCCGGTGGCGTCCCGCTTCCGGCCGCCGGTGCCGGCGCCGCGCCGCACGGCGATGGGCCTGTTCGAGTTCCTCAAGGCGGCGCGCAAGAACCCGATCACCACCTGGATGGAGGATCACTTCACCGCCCCCGTGGTGGCCGGCGACGGCGCCATGGGCCGCATCACCGTGGTCAGCGACCCGGCACTGATTCGCTACCTCCTCGTCGAGAACGTCGGCAACTACCGCAAGGACGACCTCCAGCGCCGCGTCCTGGCGCCCGGGCTCGGCAACGGCCTGCTCAGCGCCGAGGGCGACGCCTGGAAGCTGCAGCGGCGGACGCTGGCGCCGATCTTCTCGGCGCGCACCGTGCAGGGTTTTTCCGATGCGATGAACGCGTCCGGCGCCAAGCTCGCCCGCCGCCTGGTCCGGCGCGACGGCACGCAGGTCGACGTCGCGCTGGAGATGACCCGCGTGACGCTGGACGTGCTGGAGCGGACGATCTTCACCCAGGGCCTGCCCGGCGATCCCGATGCGCTCGGGCGGGCGATCACCCGCTTCCTCGAGGCTGTCGGGCCGATCGACCCGCTCGACGTGTTCGGCGTGCCCGATTTCGTGCCCCGGCTCGGACGCCTGCGGGCGCGGCCGGCGGGGCGCTACTTCGCCGAGGTGGTCGAGGAGCTGATCGCCCGCCGCAAGGCGCTGTTGGCGGCCGGCGGCGCGCCGCAGGACCTGATGACGCTGTTGCTGGCGGCGCAGGACCCCGAGACCGGCAAGGGCCTCACCGACCTCGAGGTTCAGGCCAACATCGTCACCTTCATCGCCGCCGGGCACGAGACCACGGCGAATGCCCTGACCTGGGCGCTGTACTGCTTGGCGAAGGACGACGCCGCCCGCGAGCGCCTCGAGGCCGAGGTCAACGCGGCGGGCGACGGCGACGTCGCGATCGAGGCGCTGCCCTTCGCCAAGGCGGTGATGGAGGAGGCGATGCGCCTGTTTCCGCCGGTGCCGTTCCTCAGCCGCCAGGCGATCCGCGACGATCGCCTCGGCCGCATCAAGGTGCCGCGCGGGTCGATGGTGCTGGTCGCGCCCTACGTGCTGCACCGGCACCGCACCCTATGGGACGATCCGGACGCCTTCGTGCCGGAGCGGTTCCTCGGTACGAACCGCGACGCGATCCCGCGCTTCGCCTACCTGCCGTTCGGGGCGGGCCCGCGCGTCTGCATCGGTCAGAGCTTCTCGCTGCAGGAGGCGGTGATCGTGCTGGCCCACATCGTCCGCGCCGTGCGGTTCCGGATGCCAGCCGACCATCCGCCGATGACGCCGCTGCACCGGGTGACCTTGCGGCCCGAGCACGGCCTGCGCATGGATGCGACGCTCCGCTGAGGCGGGCCGTCCCTATCGTGCGACCGCCCCGACCATCGGCCCGAGCGGGCGGCTGATGTCGCTGCGCTTGAGCGCCGGCGCGTAGAGGCTCGACACGCTGCCGTCGAGGAACAGCGCGTTGCGGCAGCCGAGGTCGTCCCGGAACAGGCGCGCGAAGGCGCCGAAGGTGACAGGATGCTCCGAGATCGCGAACACCGCCACCCGCCCGTCGTCGCGGACGCCGACGCCGTTGCGGATCTTCTGGCTCGGCCCGTCGGCGGAGATCTTGGGGTGGATCTGCCCGTCGATCACCAGCATCGGGCCGGACTGCGTCGCGAAGTCGGGCCTCAGGCGTGCCTTGAGGTAGTGCCCGGTGTCGAGCACGCCGGCGCGCTCGCCCTTCACGTAGAACACGCCGTTCGGCTTGAGGTGGAAGTTGCCCGGCCCGTTGGCGGTCGAGACGCCCTTCATCTCGCGGCCGTCCTCGACGTAGAGGCCGACCGGGGCCTGGCCCTTGTCGTACATGCCGGCGTTCATCGCGAAGCTCAGGCGCGGGCCCTGCTTCTCGGCGAGCGCCGAGAGCGACGAATAGGGCTGCCCGTCGGCACCGAGCCAGAACAGCCGCACGCGCTGGCGGCGGAGATCGACGGTGCACACGGTGAAGCTGTCGCCCTGCGCCTGGACGGGCCGGCAGGCCTCGGGGACGGCCGTTTCCGCGCGCGCGCCGCCGCTCGAGACGGCCAGGAAGGCGAGAGCCGCCGCCAGGGTCGGACGTAACATCATCGTGAGGCCTCGAAGCAGCCGAGCCATTCGCACGCCTGCGGCGCGTCTCCTCACCTTAGAATGCGACGCTTTTCAAGCAGCCGCGATGGCCGCAGCGAGGAGGCGGTTTCGAATGTCGCAGCCTGAACCGAAATCGGCGCCTGCGCGTTTCTCGGACGATGGGGGTTACGGTCACGACTCTTCTGGAGATGGTTTGATGAAGCGTCTTCTTCTTGCTTCGACGTTGATGGTCGGAGCGCTCGCTTACCTGCCGGCGTCGGCCGAGGCGCGCGGCTTCGGCGGTGGCTTCCATGGCGGTGGGTTTCACGGCGGCGGCTTCGGAGGGTTTCGTGGCGGTGGCTTCGGCGGGTTCCGTGGCGCCGGCTTCCGGGGCGGTTTCGGCGGCTATCGCGGCGGCTTCGGCGGATATCGGGGCTACGGTTACGGCCGCGGCTACGGGTACGGCCTCGGCGGCCTGGGTCTCGGTGTCGGCCTCGGCCTCGCCGCCGGCGGCCTCTACGGGGGATACGGCGGCTACGGCTACCCGGGTTACGGATACGGCTATGGCTACGCCCCGGCCGCCTACGGCGGCTATGGTTACGGTTACGGTGGCGAGTGCGTGACCGTTCCCCGGGTCCGCTGGACGCCGTACGGCTATCGCCGCGTGCTGGTCGAGCGCTGCTACTGAGCGGATCGACGACGAAAACGAGAAAGAGGGCTGCCCGCGGGCGGCCCTTTTTTGTTTCGGCTCAGCGCTGGCGGCGCATCTCGTCCCGGCGCATCGGCATCGCGTCGATCGTCGAGAACAGCCGCAGTACCGGGATCGGGTCCGACGCCGTGATCTTGACGCCGCCGTCCTTGCCGACGAGCACCGCGTGGAACGCGTCGGCCGGAAGACGCAGCTGCCGCCGGATCGCCGCGGCGCTTTCCCCTTCGCCCACCGCCTCGACCACCACGAGATCCCGCTCGCCGAACCCGGCACGCGCCGCCTCGACGGCGGCGCGCTGCTCGGCGAGCCGGCGATCGTCGGCATCCGGGGCGGACAGGACGAGCACGCGCGACGCCTGGCGATAGCGCGCCAGCGGGTCCTGCGCCGCGGCGGCCTGGCCGGTGAGGGCGATCGACGCGATGGCGAGGGTGAGGCCGGATCCGACGCGCATGCGGTTGCTCTCGTGTTTGGGGATCGGTTCGATCGGGCAACGCGGAACGCGCGCGACGGTGACATCGGGCCTCGCCGCTGCGACATGATAAGCCGATCGATCCTCGACCCTCACGGAGACCCGGCATGGCCGCCAAGAACCGCCGCATCGTCCTCGCCGCGCGTCCGCACGGCGAGCCGACCTTGCAGAACTTCCGCCTCGAGGAGGCCGTCGTCCCGACGCCGCGCGCCGGCGAAATCCTGCTGCGCACACGCTGGCTCTCGCTCGACCCCTACATGCGCGGCCGGATGAGCGCGGCGAAATCCTACGCGCAGCCGGTCGGCATCGGCGAGCCGATGACCGGCGGGACGGTGAGCGAGGTGATGCGCTCCGAGCACCCGGACTTCCCCGTCGGCACCCTGGTTCAGGCCTTCGGCGGATGGCAGGAGTTCTCGGTGTCCGACGGCAACGGCCTGCGAAAGGTCGATCCCGCGGTCGCACCGCCGACGACGGCGCTCGGCGTCCTCGGCATGCCCGGCACGACCGCCTATACCGGGCTCCTCAACATCGGCGAGCCGAAGCCCGGCGAGACCGTGGTGGTGGCCGCCGCCGCCGGGCCGGTGGGGTCGCTCGTCGGGCAGATCGTCAAGCTCAAGGGTGCGCGCGCCGTCGGCATCGCGGGCGGCCCCGAGAAGTGCGCCTACCTCACGCGCGAGCTCGGCTTCGACGCCGCGGTCGACCATCGCTCCGACGACCTGCCCGGCGCGCTGGCCGCCGCCTGCCCGAAGGGCATCGACGTCTACTTCGAGAACGTCGGCGGCGCGGTCTTCGAGGCGGTGCTGCCGCTGCTGAACGACTTCGCGCGCATGCCGGTCTGCGGCCTGATCGCCGGCTACAACGCCACCGAGCTGCCGCCCGGCCCCGACCGGTCGCCGCTGCTGATGCGCGCGGTGCTGACCAAGCGCCTGCGGATCCAGGGCTTCATCGTCTGGGATTTCGCGAGCCAGATCGACGCCTTCGAGCGGGAGGTCGGCGGCTGGATCGCGGATGGATCGGTGAAGTACCGCGAGGACGTGGTCGAGGGCCTGGAGAACGCGCCCGAGGCCTTCATCGGCCTGCTGAAGGGCCGCAACTTCGGCAAGCTCATCGTCCACGTCGCCTGAGCGGGACTTCGCAGCCGGCGCCGCGCGATGCGGCACCGGCTTGCCGCGTAATAGGAACAAAGATAGAACACAGGAGGCCGGCGCCGCGTGTGGGTGATGGGGACAAGCGCCGCTGCGCCGGTTGCCCGGGCTCGTCCCGAGGCTCATGAAGAGCACCCGCGGGTTCGGCCGGACCGAGCCCTGTGAGATCCGACGGCGAAGGAGAGAGCGATGGCGGGCAGCGTCAACAAGGTCATTCTGGTGGGCAATCTCGGGCGCGATCCCGAGACGCGCCGCCTTGGCTCCGGCGATCCGGTGGTCAACCTGCGCCTCGCGACCTCCGAGTCGTGGAAGGACAAGGCGTCGGGCGAGCGCAAGGAGAAGACCGAGTGGCACTCGGTCGTGATCTACAACGAGAACCTCGCCCGCGTGGCCGAGCAGTACCTGCGCAAGGGCTCGAAGGTCTACATCGAGGGCCAGCTCCAGACCCGGAAGTGGACCGACAATTCCGGCGTCGAGAAGTACACCACCGAGGTGGTGCTCCAGCGCTTCCGCGGCGAGATGACGATTCTCGACGGGCGCGGCGGCGGTGGCGAGATGGCGGCCGACGACGAGGGCAGCGGCCAGGTCAGCCGCGGCGGCGGCGGCGGCGGCGAGTATGGCGGTGGCCGTTCCCAGGGCGGCAGCGAACGGCGTCAGCCCCCGGCGCCCGCGGGCGGTGGCGGCGGTTCGCGCGGCAACTACGACCTCGACGACGACATCCCGTTCTAGGCAGCACCCGCCCGCCGGGCGCCGTCGGCACCTTGCTCCTGATATTGTGAAGGCCCCGGATCACGCATCCGGGGCCTTTTTCGTTCCGGGTTCCAAAGCATCGTCGCTCACGGTTCGAGCAGATCGCGAACGGCGGAAAGTCATTTTTTCCCGGCCGACATGATGCGCGGCTCTCCGCAAGTCTTTATCCCGGACGATCGCCTTATTGTCCTAGATGAGGGGGCGTTCCGTGCGACCGAGGGTTGTGCTCATGTCGCGGTGACGCCGCAGGATGTCATCTAGGGTTGGTAGGGCGATTCAACTTTGGTTTAGATCTTCGGGTGGATAGCGTCTGAATAACGTATCTCATCCGCCTCAGGTGTCATGCCTCGCCGCCTCGTTCGCGCATTTCGTCCGTCACCGATCCGCACGTTCGCCGCCGCCGCCGAGGGGGCCGCCGCGGTCGAGTTCGCGCTCGTGTCGTTGCCCTTCCTGGCGCTGGTCGGCGCGATCATCCAGATCGCGTTCGTGATCTGGGCCGGCCAGAACTTCGACCGTACCGTCCAGAACGCGGTGCGCGGCCTGTTCACCGGCCAGTTCCAGATCGCCAACAGTGGGACGACCAGCGCGGCGGTCCTGCTGCAGAAGCTCAACGACGCAATGTGCGGAACCGGCGCCAACCGGGCCTTCACGTTGTTCGACTGCTCGAGCGTGAAGATCGACGTGTCGCTGGCGAGCTCGTTCGCGGCCGGGTCGAGCGCGACGCCGATGAACGCCACCACGAGGACCTGGAACAACGGCTTTGGGACGAGCTACGCCTGCGCGAAGCCGGGATCGATCGTCGTCGTCACCGCTGCCGTCAAGGTGCCGGTGTTCTTCAGCCTGCTCGACCTCGCCCAGATGAGCTTCGCCGATGGGACGCATCTGCTGCAGTCCACGGCCGTGTTCCGCACCGAGCCGTACCAGACCACCGCCTCGACCGGATGCTGAGGGCCGGGATGGTGCGGTGTTCCCCTCTTCATAGCTCAGGCGCGTCCGAGCGGGCCTTCGCTCGG
>NZ_VRUV01000137.1:0-9709 GCF_008039455.1 Methylobacterium sp. WL116 | reverse complement strand
GGCACCTTCATCGGCACCGCCACCAAGGGCGAGCGCCCGCGCCCCGCGGGCCGCGGCGGTCTCGGCGGCCTCGAGCATCAGGAAGGCCGCGCAGCTGCCCAGGATGAACCCGGGTGCGTCCTCGCGTGCGAAGACCGCCGCATAGTCGGGCTTGCGCAGGAAACCGCCCATCTCGTGGACGACCATCACGTCCGGCCGCTCGGCGCTGTAGGACCCGCCGACCAGCATCGCGTCGATCTGGCCGGAGGCGATCCGCGCCTGGCCGATGCGCAGCGCGTCGACGCCGGCCGCCTCCTCGCCCATGAAGGTGCGCGACGCGCCGCTGACGCCGTGGACGATGGCGATGTTGCCGGCGAGCAGGTTCGAGAGCTGCGCCAGGAACAGCGTCGGCCGCAGGTCGTTCTGCAACCGTTCGTTGAGATAGGCGCCGGGATCGGCGGCATCGCGCAGGCCGGTGAGGATCGCCCCGTCGACCGCGTAGTCGCGCTCGCCGCCGCCGGCCGCGACCACGAGGTGGAGCGCCTGCTTGAAGGCGGCGTCGTCCTTCACGCCGGCCGAGTCGAGGGCGAGCCCGGCGGCGTAGACGCCGAGGCGCTGCCACGCCTCCATCTGCCGCTGGTCGGACTTCTTCGGGATCTGACCGTCCCAGGCGAGCGCCGGCGCCGGGTGGACGGGATAGGGCGCGAACGTCGTCGCGTCGGTCCGCGGCGGCGTGCCGGCCGCGAGCGCTTCGAGATGGGCGGCCAGGCCCTCGCCGGCACAGGAGACGAGGCCGATCCCGGTGACGACGACGGCGCGGCTCATGCGGGTTCTCCTGCCGGGGCCTCCGCCGGATCCCCGTCCATCACCAGGCCGATCTTCGCGGTGCGCGCGCGCATCAGCGCGTCGAGCCCGTCCGGGAACGGCATGGTGCGGAAGCGGAGCTCGGCATCGGCCAGGAGCTTGCCGTCGTGGCGGATCGCGGCCTTGGTCACGGCGTAGCCCGAGCCGTCATGCTCCAGGCTCGCGGTGACGCTGAGCGTCGCCCCGGGGCCGACGAAGGAGCGGAAGCGCGCCTTGTCCACCGCCATCAGGAACGGCATCTGCGCGAAGTTCAGGTGCGCGAGCACGAGGTAGCCCGAGGCCTGCGCCATCGTCTCGGTGAGCAGCACGCCAGGAACCAGCGGATGGCCGGGGAAGTGCCCTTCGAAGACCGGGCTCTCCATCGGCACCTGGGCCAGGGCCTCGATCCGGCCGGCGGCGCGGTCGAGGCTCACCACGGAATCGATCATCTCGAAATATTCGAGGCGCATGGGCTGCCGATCCGCAGGCTTTCGGAGGGTCGTTCGGTCCGGGCGTCGCCGCCCGGGTCTTGCCGGTGCCGGTCTCGGTGCCGAGACCCCGGGATCAGACCTTGGCGGCCTTCTCCGCGACCAGCGCGTCGATGCGGGCGCAGAGGTTCTTCAGTACGAAGTACTCCTCGGCCGGGACCTTGCCCTCGTTGACTTCCTGGGTCCAGCGCTCGAGCGGCAGCTTGATCCCGAAGGCCTTGTCGACGGCGAACGCGATGTCGAGGAAGGCGAGGCTGTCGATGCCGAGATCGTCGATCGCGTGGCTCTCGGGCGTGATCTTCTCGCGCGGGATGTCGGCGGTGTCGGCGATGATGTCGGCAACGCGCTCGAAGGTGGCGGTGCCGGTGCTGGGCTGGTCTGACATGCGTTCTCGCCGAATCGGGATTGGTGCGACGGGCCGCCGCCGGTGCTCGACGCGGCGCCCCCATCCGCACGGCCCAGTGGCGGAGGGCGCCGCGCGCCGCCCCGTCATGTGGCCGCGACCTCTACACGAGGGGGTCCGGCCCGGCAACCGTGCCGCCCCCGGGGCCCGGATTCCGCGTATGGCAAAGGTCCCGCGGCGGCCTACATGAGCGCGCGGCGGATCGCGCCGGAGGACCCGCCTGATGGACCAGACGCTTCGCACCGAACACGCGCCGCCGCTTCCGCCGGTGGAGAAGGCCAGGGGCCAGGGCGTCGCCCGCGTCGTGCTGGTGCTGGCGCTCGCCGCCCTCGGGCTCTGGATCCTGTCCGGCTTCCTGCCGGCGCTGGCCTGGGCGGTGGTGCTCGCGATCGCGCTGTGGCCGCTCTACGTGCGCGTCGAGCGGCGCTTCCCGCCGGGCGGACACAACGTCGTGCTCCCGCTCGTCGCGACGCTCCTCGTCGCCCTCGTCTTCCTCGCGCCGCTCGTCGTCGTCGGCATCCAGGCGGCGCGCGAGGCCCACGACGTCCTCGACTTCGTGCGCGCGGCCGAGAAGGACGGCATTCCGGTGCCGGACGTCGTCAACCACCTGCCCTACGGCGCGGCGCAGGCCTCGGCGTGGTGGAGCGCCAACCTCAGCCATCCGGATGCCGGCTCCGACATGCTGCGCAGGCTCGACAACAATTCGGTGATCGGGGTGTCGCGCAACGTCGGCAAGGAGGTGGTGCACCGCATCGTGCTGTTCGGCTTCAGCCTGGTCGCGCTGTTCTTCCTGTTCCGCGACGGCCGCACCATCCGCGATCAGGTCCTCGTCGCCTGCAACCGCCTGTTCGGGCCGCGCGGCGAGCGGGTCGGCCGGCAGATGGTCGCCTCGGTGCACGGCACGGTCGACGGCCTCGTCCTCGTCGGCCTCGGCGAGGGCGTCGTGCTCGGCATCGTCTACTACTTCGCCGGCGTGCCGCACCCGGTGCTGCTCGGCGCGTTCACCGCGGTCGCCGCGATGATCCCGTTCGGCGCCGCGCTCGCCATCGCCATCGCGGCGCTGCTGCTGGTGGCCGCCGGCTCGGTGAAGGCGGCGGTGATCGTGGCCGTGGCCGGCTTCGTCGTGACGTTCGTGGCCGACCACTTCGTGCGCCCGGCGCTCATCGGCGGCACGACCAAGCTGCCGTTCCTGTGGGTGCTGCTCGGCATCCTCGGCGGGGTCGAGACCTTCCACCTGCTCGGTCTGTTCCTCGGCCCGGCGGTGATGGCGGCGCTGATGCTGCTGTGGCGCGAGTTCACGGTCGGCGCAGACGCGAAGGCCCCCTGACATGCGAACGGCCGCGGGATCCGAGATCCCGCGGCCGTTCGGACATGATCAGTCAGGCGCGGCGGCACTGACCCGCGTGCCGCCGGCGCCCGGGATCACATCGGCGGGGTGAGGCCGTCCTTGCCGACGGCGATCAGCTTGCCCTCGATCTTCGATCCGGCCTTGTCGACCACGGCGAAGATCTTCGATCCGGGCATCAGGATCGCCTTGTCGGCCGGCTCGAAGGCGACGATCGGCGCGGTCGGCGGCACCTCGATGGTCTTGGCCGCACCGTCCTTGCCGTAGCCGACGGTCAGCGTCTTGGTGCCAGAGGCGCCGGCCGTGTCGGCCTTCACCGTGCCGTTGGTCATCGCGCTCTTGACGCGCGGCGTACCCGACTCGGCCTTGACGGTGCCGTTGGTCATCGAGCTCTTCACCGCCGTGCCGCCCGCGGCGGTGTGATCGGTGATCGAATCCCAGCCGTAATGGCCCTCGCCGGTGCCGCGCATCGACTCGGGGAACAGCACCACCTCGAGCGCCGTCATCGGGTTCTCGCCCTTGGTCGCGGTGCCGATGAAGACGCCGTCCTTGATCTGGTCGAGGCTCGACTTCACCACCCAGGCGAACTTGGCGCCGCCGACGTCGACGGTCTCGGTCGCGCCGTCGACGGTCTTGATCGTCACCATGCCGCCGTCGGCCTTCTCGATCGTGCCGCGGACGCGCTCCAGCGCCTGGGCCGAGAGGGCGGCGCCGGACAGGGTCATCAGGCCGGCAAGGGCGAGGACATTCAGGGTCTTCATGGGGCATCTCCCGGTTGTGGTCGGGAGGTTATGGGGCGGCGGCGGCCGCAAAACACCCTTGCGCACAATCTATTCGCGGTCGCCGGCTCTTATTTCTGGCTCAGACGCGCATCGCCCGGCCGGCGGGCCCGGCCCGCATCATCCGCGGCGGCCGAGCTCGGCGACGTAGCTGCGCAGCAACGCCACCCGTCGCGGGCGGAAGCTGGTGCCGGCCGGTTCCGCCGCCGCGATGCGGTCGGCGCGGAACATGCGGAACGCCGCGCGCAGGCAGCACCAGGCCAGCACCGTCATCTTGTCGTCGAGGTAGACGATGGAGAGCGGCAGGATCGTCCGCACGGTCGTCGCTCCGTCCTTGTCGGCATAGCGGATGGTCACCGCCTCCTCGCGCCAGCACCCGGTGCGGATCGTCGTCATGTCGAAGGTCGCCGGGTAGCGCGTCCCGAAGCGGCGGACTTGCGACACCGCGTGGAGCAGGTGCTGCTCGCGCCGGTCGGACAGCGTTGCCGCGACCTTCGCCAGCACCGAGGCGGCGGCCTCCACGAGCGCCGGGTCGCCCATGTGGCGGACCTCACCGAGACCCAGCACCAGGGCCTCGATCTCGATCCGGTCGAAGGTCTGCGGCGGCAGCGCGACGTCCTCGACGAGGCGATAGCCGTAGCCGCGCTCGCCCTCGATCCCGGCGCCGGCCGTGCGCAGGCTGTCGATGTCGCGATAGATCGATCGCAACGACACCCCGGTCTCCTCGGCCAGCCGGGCCGCCGTCACCGGCGCCGGCAGGACGCGCATCGCGTGGAGCAGTCGGAGAAGCCGATCGGCTCGGGCCATCGTACAACTGACGGAAACTGGCAGGAGACCTTGGCTAGACCATCCCCTGCCGACCCGCCAGCAGGAGATCGCCGTGATCACGCTCTACCATTCCCCCAACAGCCGCTCGACCCGCATCGTCGCCCTGCTCAAGGAGCTCGACGCCCTCGACGACGTCCGGATCGAGCGGGTGACCATCCCGCGCAGGGACGGGTCGGGGACCCGCGATTCCGGCAACCCGCATCCCGAGGGCAAGGTGCCGCTGCTCGACCACGACGGCACGCTGGTCCGCGAATCGAGCGCCATCGTGCAGTACCTCGCCGAGCTGTTCCCGAAGGCCGGGCTCGCCGTCCCCCACGGGCACAGGCAGCGCGGGGCCTATCTCGGGTGGCTCGCCTGGTACGCGGGCGTGCTGGAGCCGGTTCTGGTCGTCGAGGCCGCCGGGCTGGATCACCCGTTCCTGACGCAGACGTTCCGGAACGGCGCGGAGGCCAGGGCACGCCTGGCCTCCGCACTCGCCGGCGGCCCGTTCCTGCTCGGGGACCGCTTCACCGCGGTCGACCTGCTGCTGCACTCGCCCTTCGCGTGGTTCGGCAAGCCCGGCGTGCCGGCCATCGATGCCTGGGTCGATCGTTGCACCGCGCGGCCCGGCGCCGCCTTCGCGGCGGCGTTCGACGCGGCGCAGGCGGCCGCCTGATCCGACCGGCACGCACCGCATGAAAAGAGCCGCCGCGGGACGGACCCGCGGCGGCTCGACGACGTGTCGTGAGGCCGGGCGACCCGAGGGCCGCCCGAACCGAGCTTCAGGCTGCGAGCGAGCGCAGCACGTAGGGCAGGATCCCGCCGTTGCGGAAGTATTCCAGCTCGTCCAGCGTATCGATGCGGCAGGTCAGCGGCACCTCCTGCTTGGTGCCGTCGGCCGCGGTGATCTCGGCCGTCAGGGTCTGGCGCGGCTTCAACTCGCCGGCGAGGCCCTTGATCGTGACGGTCTCGTCGCCCTTGAGCCCGAGCGAGGCCCACGAGGTCTCGCCCTGGAACACCAGCGGCACCACGCCCATGCCGACGAGGTTCGAGCGGTGGATGCGCTCGAAGCTCTCGGCCACGACCGCGCGCACGCCGAGCAGCTTCGTGCCCTTGGCCGCCCAGTCGCGCGACGAGCCGGTGCCGTACTCCTTGCCCGCGAAGACCACGAGCGGGGTGCCGGCTTCGGCGTATCTCTGCGCCGCGTCGTAGATGTACATCTGCTCGCCCGAGGGCTGGAACAGGGTCCAGCCGCCCTCGACCACCTGGCCGGCGGGATCGCGCACCATCTGGTTCTTGATGCGGATGTTGGCGAAGGTGCCGCGCATCATCACCTGATGGTTGCCGCGGCGGGTGCCGTACTGGTTGAAGTCCTGCACCCGGACCTGATGCTCCTGCAGGTAGGCGCCGGCGGGCGAGGCCGCGCGGATGTTGCCGGCCGGCGAGATGTGATCGGTGGTGATCGAGTCGAGGAACAGGCCGAGGATGCGGGCGTCCTGGATGTCGGTGATCGGCGCCGGCTCCTTCTGCATCCCCTCGAAGTAGGGCGGGTTCTGCACGTAGGTGGAGCCGCCGTTCCAGGCGAAGGTCTCGGCCTCGGTGACCTCGACCCCCTGCCAGTTCGCGTCGCCGGTGAAGACGTCGGCGTAGCGCGACTTGAACAGCGCCGAGGTGATGTTCGCCTCGATGAACTGCGCCACCTCGGCCGTCGTCGGCCAGATGTCCTTGAGGTAGACCGGCTGGCCGTCCGAGCCGGTGCCGAGCGGCTCGGTGGTGATGTCGATCTGCATCGAGCCGGCGAGGGCGTAGGCGACGACGAGCGGCGGCGAGGCGAGGTAGTTCGCCCGCACGTCGGGGTTCACGCGGCCCTCGAAGTTGCGGTTGCCCGAGAGCACCGCCGCGGCCACGACGTCGTTGTCGTTGATCGCCTTCGAGATCGCGGCCGGCAGCGGGCCGGAATTGCCGATGCAGGTGGTGCAGCCGAAGCCGACGAGGTTGAAGCCCAGCGCATCGAGCGGCTGCTGCAGCCCGGCCTTCTCGAGGTACTCGGCGACGACCTGCGAGCCCGGCGCCAGCGAGGTCTTCACCCAGGGCTTCGAGCGCAGGCCCTTGGCCACCGCGTTGCGGGCCAGCAGCCCGGCGCCGATCATCACCGACGGGTTCGAGGTGTTGGTGCAGCTCGTGATCGCCGCGATCACTACGTCGCCGTGGCCGATGTCGTAGTTCGCGCCCTCCACCGGGTAGCGCTTGGCGATGTCGGCCGCCTTGCGGAACTCGGTCTCCATCGAGCCGGCGAAGCCGGGCTTGGCGGCGTCGAGCAGCACCCGGTCCTGCGGGCGCTTGGGGCCGGCGAGCGAGGGCCGCACGTCGCCCATGTCGAGCGCGAGCGTGTCGGTGAAGACCGGGTCGGGGGTCTGGGCGTCGCGCCACATGCCCTGCGCCTTGGCGTAGGCCTCGACCAGCGCGATGCGCTCGTCGGTGCGGCCGGTGACCTTCAGGAAGTCGATGGTCTTGCGGTCGATCGGGAAGAAGCCGCAGGTCGCGCCGTATTCGGGCGCCATGTTCGAGATCGTGGCGCGGTCGGCCACCGCCATCTCGTCGAGGCCGGGGCCGTAGAACTCCACGAACTTGCCGACCACGCCCTTCTTGCGCAGCATCTGCGTGACGGTGAGCACGAGGTCGGTGGCGGTGGTGCCCTCGGGCAGCTTGCCGGAGAGCTTGAAGCCGACGACCTCGGGGATCAGCATGGACAGCGGCTGGCCGAGCATCGCGGCTTCCGCCTCGATGCCGCCGACGCCCCAGCCGAGCACGGCCATGCCGTTGACCATGGTGGTGTGCGAATCGGTGCCGACGAGCGAGTCGGGATAGGCGATCTCGGAGCCGTCCGAGGCGTCGGGGTCCCGCTTCGTCCACACGGTCTGCGACAGGTACTCGAGGTTGACCTGGTGGCAGATGCCGGTGCCGGGCGGGACCACGGAGAAGTTGTCGAACGCCGACTGGCCCCACTTGAGGAAGGTGTAGCGCTCGCCGTTGCGCTCGTATTCCAGCGCGACGTTGTCGGCCAGCGCCTTCGGCGTGCCGAACTCGTCGACGATCACCGAATGGTCGATCACGAGGTCGACCGGCACCAGCGGGTTGATCTTCTGCGGGTCGCCGCCGAGGGCCACCATCGCGTCGCGCATCGCGGCGAGGTCGACGACGGCGGGCACGCCGGTGAAGTCCTGCATCAGCACGCGGGAGGGGCGGAAGGCGATCTCGGTCTCGGTCTTGCCGCGGTTGTCGACCCAGGCGACCGTCGCCTCGATGTCGCCCTTCCTGACCGAACGGTCGTCCTCGTAGCGCAGGAGGTTCTCGAGGATCACCTTCATCGAGAACGGCAGGGCCGTGGAGTTGGCGAGCCCGTTCTTCTCGGCCTCGGGGATCGAGTAGTAGGTGTAGGTCTTGCCCGCCGCCTGAAGCGTCTGTCGGGACTTGAAGCTGTCGATGGAAGCCACGGCTGGTCTGATCCTCGCTGGCGTTTGTCGAACACGCGCAGGCATAACCCGCGCCACGAAACCGGTGTTCGGCCTGACTGCGCTCGCAGGGAGCGCGCGCCGCCCCGGGGGTGCCCGGGCAGGAGGGTGCGCGAGGAGCGAATTGGACGCTCGAAGGTCGCGCGGCGCAGCCTGGGGACCGTATAGAACGATTCGAATCTGCCCGCTACCGGGTCGCGGGTGACAGTGCCGCGAGGCTGTCCGCCCGCGTCCTCGGTCCCGTCCGGCTCAGGCGGCGGCTTCCGGCGCCGGGCCGCCGAAGCAGCGCCGCACCGCCGCCCAGAACGCGGCCTGCTCGTCCGCGGTGCAGCGCGCGACCCGCGCCTCCACCATCGCGCGGCCGGCGAGCGCGTCGGGATCCCGGGCCATCTCGGCTTCGGTGCGGACCCGCGGGTCGTTCACGCGCAGCTTCGCGGATTGCGACGGCTTGGTCATGGCGACATCCTCCGTGTCGGCGGTGCGTCCCGGCGTCCCACGATCGCGGAACGCCGCTTGCCCGATGACGGTGAGGTTGCGCGGCTCCTTCGTCTTGCGCAATCGGGCAAGGCGGCGCGGGTGCCGTGGGCTCGTCGTGCAAGAGGGCTTGGTGCCGAGAATGGACGGATGCGCGCCGCCATCGTAAGCCTGACGCGCCTCGGAGACTTCCATGCTCGCCCTCGACCTGCCGCCGGAGATCGAACGCCGCCTCGACGCCCTGGCCCGACGCACCGGCCGCAGCGCGGACGATCACGTGCGTGAGGCGATCCAGGACCACCTCGACGAGATCGAGGACGTCGAGCTCGCGGAGAGCCGGGTCGCAGCTCTGAAAAGCGGCGAGAGCCGGACCGTCACGCTGCAGGCGGTGATAGATCGGCATGGCTTGTCGGATTGAGTTCGAACGGTCCGCGGAACGCGAACTCGATAGGCTCGATCGTGAGGCCGCCGCGCGGATTCTCCGTTTCCTGCGGGATCGCCTGTCGCCCCTGGACGATCCGAGAAGCCTCGGTGAGGCGCTCAAAGGTTCGCGGCTGGGCGGCCTCTGGAAATATCGGGTCGGCGATTACCGGATCATCGCTGCGATCGACGACGCGACCGTCAGGGTCGTCGTGGTACGGATCGGCCACCGGCGCGCGATCTACCGGTAGATCGAAGCGTTTCATTCTCTGAACAGGCAACCTTCGTGCGGCTGACCGTCGATGCCCTCTGCTGCCGCCGCTCGGGGCGAAAAATCTTCTCCGGGCTGACCTTCGCCATCGGCCCGGGCGAGGCGATCACCGTCACCGGCCGCAACGGCGCGGGCAAGTCGAGCCTCCTCGCGATCCTGTCCGGGCGGCTGCGGCCGGATTCGGGCCGGCTCACCGTCCACGACATGGGCGAGGCGGCCCTGCCCGAGTGCCTGCACGCCGTCGGCCATCGCGACGGGCTGAAGAGCAGCCTGACGGCGGCCGAGAACCTCGCCTTCGCGCAAAGCCTTCTCGGGACGAAGCGGCTGAGCCCGCGGGCGGCGCTCGACCGGCTCGGCCTCGCCCACGCGCTCGACCTGCCGGTCGCCT
>NZ_VRUV01000136.1:0-9720 GCF_008039455.1 Methylobacterium sp. WL116 | reverse complement strand
GCCGGGAATGCGGCGCGCCCTCGACCGCCGCCCACGCCGGGCGGCCGTTGCCGGGCACATGCCGGAGGCGCCCGGCTTGCGCGAAAGGGGGTTGTTGCGGCGCGCGAAACCGGGTCCCCTGCCGGCACGATCGCGAGCCGAGGAGCCCTCATGTCCGACCTGAACGCACGGAAGAACGCGCCCTCGCTGGAGGCGTTCTGGATGCCGTTCACGGCCAACCGCCAGTTCAAGGCGGCGCCGCGGATGTTCGTGGCCGCCGACGGGATGCACTACACCACCGACGACGGCCGCCAGGTGCTCGACGGGACGGCGGGCCTGTGGTGCTGCAACGCCGGGCACGGCCGCCGCGGGATCGCGAGCGCGGTCGAGCGCCAGCTCGCGACGATGGACTTCGCCCCGACCTTCCAGATGGGCCACCCGATCGCGTTCGAATTCGCCGAGCGCCTGGCCGAGATCGCGCCTGGGCCGGCCGGCGCCGCGCTCGACCGGGTGTTCTTCACCGGCTCGGGCTCGGAATCGGTCGACACCGCGCTCAAGATCGCGCTCGCCTACCAGCGGGCGGTCGGCCAGGGCACCCGCACCCGGCTGATCGGGCGCGAGCGCGGCTATCACGGCGTCGGCTTCGGCGGCATCTCGGTCGGCGGCATCGTCTCGAACCGCCGGGCCTTCCCGACGCTGCCGGGCACCGACCACCTGCGCCACACCCACGACCCGGCCCGCAACGCCTTCACCAAGGGCCAGCCCGAGCACGGGGCCGAGCTCGCCGACGACCTCGAGCGCCTCGTGGCGCTGCACGGCGCCGAGACCATCGCCGCCTGCATCGTCGAGCCGGTGGCGGGCTCGACCGGCGTGCTGGTGCCGCCGAAGGGCTACCTCGAGCGCCTGCGCGCGATCTGCGACGCGCACGGCATCCTGCTGATCTTCGACGAGGTGATCTCCGGCTTCGGGCGGCTGGGCGCGCCCTTCGCCGCCGACTTCTTTGGGGTGACGCCCGACCTCGTCTGCACCGCCAAGGGGCTGACCAACGGCACCATCCCGATGGGCGCGGTCTTCGCCGGCCGCCACGTCCACGACGCGCTGATGAACGGCCCGGACGGGATCGAGCTGTTCCACGGCTACACCTATTCCGGGCACCCGGTCGCCTGCGCGGCGGGGCTGGCGACCCTCGACATCTACCGCGACGAGGGCCTGCTCACCCGGGCGGCGGACCTCGCCGACGACTGGGCCGCGGCGATGCACGACCTGCGCGGGCGCGCCCGCGTCGTCGACATCCGCACCATCGGCCTGATCGCCGGGATCGAGCTGGAACCGCGCCCCGGCGCGCCGGGCAAGCGGGCCTACGACGTGTTCGTCGACTGCTTCGCGCGCGGCCTGCTGATCCGCGTCACCGGCGACATCGTCGCGCTCTCGCCGCCGCTGATCCTGGAGCACGGCCAGATCGGCGAGATCGCGCAGGTGCTGGGCGACGCGATCGACCGGGTGGCGTGAGGCCGGGGGCCCGGTTCCGCAATCCGGGCGATGCGGGCACCTCCCCTCCCCCGCAGAGGGGGAAGGGAAGAGGCGTCTTCGCTGCAACGCAACGCACGCCCGCTGGTTGAACCCGCATACGAAGGCCGCGCGCCTTCGGCAGCGAGGGTCATGCATGACGGGTTCGGTTCTGATCGTGGGCGCCAGCGGCATCGTCGGGAGCGCGGCCGCCGAGCGGTTCTCCGCCGAGGGCTGGGCGGTGGCGGGGCTGGCGCGCAAGCCCGTGGCGCAGGACGGCGTCGTGCCCGTCGCCGCCGACCTGCAGGATCCGGCCTCCCTCCAGCGGGCGCTCGCGGGCCTCAAGCCGAGCCACGTGGTGCTCGCGACCTGGATGCGCCGCGACACCGAGGCCGAGATGATCCGCGTCAACGGCGCGATGGTGGAGAACCTGCTCGACGCGCTGCGGCCGGCGGCCTCGCTCCGGCACGTCGCCCTGGTCACCGGCCTGAAGCACTATCTCGGCCCGTTCGAGGCCTACGGGAAGGGCTCGGTGCCGCAGACCCCGTTCCGCGAGGACCAGGGTCGGCTCGACGTCGAGAACTTCTACTACGCCCAGGAGGATGCGGTGTTCTCGGCCGCCGCCCGCGACGGCTTCCGTTGGAGCGTCCACCGCCCGCACACGATCATCGGCAAGGCGGTCGGCAACGCCATGAACATGGGCACGACGCTGGCCGCCTACGCCACCCTGTGCCGCGAGACCGGCCGGCCGTTCCGCTTCCCAGGCTCCGGCATGCAGTGGAGCGGGCTGACCGACATGACCGACGCGCGGCTGCTCGCCCGCCACCTGCTCTGGGCCTCGACCAGCGCCGACGCGGCCAACCAGGACTTCAACGTCGTCGACGGCGACGTCTTCCGCTGGAGCTGGATGTGGGGCCGGATCGCGGCCTGGTTCGGGCTGACGCCCGAGCCGTTCGACGGGACGGTGCGCCCGCTCGCGGCGCAGATGGCCGAGGACGGCCCGATCTGGGCGGAGATCGCTTCGCGCCACGGCCTCGCCGAGCCCGACCTCGCCAAGCTCGCCTCGCCCTGGCACACCGACGCCGACCTCGGCCGGCCGATCGAGGTGGTCACCGACATGAGCAAGAGCCGTCGGCTCGGGTTCCTCGCCTACCAGCCGACCGACGACGCATTCTTCGACCTGTTCGCCCGCCTGCGGGCCGACCGGCTGATCCCGTGAGCCGCGCCTGACGGGACGGCCGGCGCGATCCCGCATCGAGCCGGCCGATTCCTCGCCCCGGCGGCGTAGACCGGCAAGGTCGCGCCAAGGGGAAATCTTGCGCATCCGAGGACCGTCCGGTCCTTATAGGGTGATCTTAACCGGGATCGACAATCACGGAGCCTTGCGACGAAGGATTCCGCGATGCTGGCCCATTTCTCGATCCGTGCGCGCCTAGTCGGCGCGGTGCTGGTGCTGTTCCTGCTGACGGCCGGGCTCGGCGGCTTCTGCTACGCGCGCCTGCACGCCCTCAGCACCGTGACCGACGCGCTTGCGGGCAATGCGCTGCCGTCCACCCGCATCCTCGGGCGGCTCGCCACCAACTTCGAGGCGCTGCGCAGCCGGCAGCTCGCCTACCTCGTCTCCAGCGACGAGCGGCGGCCGCAATCGCTGCCGCGGCTGCGCGCCAGCATGGCCGAGCTGGACGCGGACCTGAAGGACTATGCCGGCTTCGTCAGCCCCGGCGAGGAGGCGCTGTGGGAGGCGGTGAAGGCAACCGTGCCGGCCTACTCGGCGATGGGCGAGGAATTCCTGCGGCGGCTGCAGGCGGGCGACGCGAAGGGCGCGAGCGCGCACCTCCTCGACGGCATGCTCCCCGCGCTCAACGCCGCGCGCGCCGCGCTGAAGGCCGACCTCGCCTTCAACGACGCCGCCGGCCGGGCGAGCGCCGAGAGCGCCACGGCGCTCGGCGAGCAGGCGCGCTTCGCCATCGCCGTCGGCCTCGGCCTCGTCGCGGCGACGGCGTTGGCGGTCGGGTGGATGTCGGTGTTCACGATCTCCGTGCCGGTGCAGCGGATGGCCGGGGTGATGGACACGGTGGCGGCGGGCGACACCGCGATCGCCGTGCCGCATACCGGCGAGCGCAGCGAGATCGGCGCCATGGCGGCGGCGGTGCAGGTGTTCAAGGACAACCTGATCCGCACCCGCAAGCTCGAGGCCGACACGGCACAGGCGCGGCTGGCGGCCGAGGCGCAGCGCAAGGCCGGCATGCGCCAGATGGCCGACGACTTCGAGGCGGCGGTCGGCGGGATCATCGGCATGGTGTCGTCCTCGGCGACCGAGCTGCAGGCCACCGCCCAGACCCTGACCGCGACGGCGACCGAGACGGCCGGCCAGTCCACCACGGTCGCGGCCGCGGCCGAGGAGGCCGGCACCAACGTCAACACGGTGGCGGCGGCCGCCGAGGAGCTCGGCTCCTCGGTGGCCGAGATCGGCCGGCAGGTCGGCGGCTCGGCCGAGCTCGCGCATCTGGCCGTGCGCGAGGCCGACCAGACCGGCGCCCGGGTGCAGGAGCTGAGCGCGGCGGTGTCGCGGATCGGCGCCGTGGTCGGGCTGATCTCGGACATCGCCGGCCAGACCAACCTGCTGGCCCTGAACGCCACCATCGAGGCGGCCCGCGCCGGCGCGGCCGGCAAGGGTTTTGCCGTGGTCGCCTCCGAGGTGAAGGCCCTGGCCGAGCAGACCGCCAAGGCGACGAGCGAGATCTCGGGCCAGATCGCGCAGATCCAGGCCTCGACCGGTCAGGCGGTCGCCTCGATCGGCGGGATGACCGGGCGCATCCGCGAGATCAACGCGGTGGCCACCGCGATCGCGGCGGCGGTCGAGGAGCAGGGCGCGGCGACCCAGGAGATCGTGCGCAACGTCGGCCAGGCGGCGATGGGCACGGCCGAGGTGACCAGCAACATCACCGGCGTCGCCGGCGCCGCCGAGGAGACCTGGGCGGCCGCGACCCAGGTGCTCGGCGCGGCGTCCGAGCTGTCGCGCCAGTCCGAGCACCTCGCCGCCGAGGTCGGGCGCTTCCTCGCCACCGTGCGCGCGGCCTGACCGCGGGCGGGATCAGGCCGGCTCGGTCCCGCACCATTCGGCCACGAACAGCGCCATCGCCGTGGTGATGCGCCGGACCGAGGCGAGGCTGACGCGCTCGTCGAAGCCGTGGATGTTCTCGCTCCGCGGGCCGTAGCACAAGGCCGGCACCCGCTCGTAGAGGGCGTGCACCCGGGTATCGAGGTAGCAGGGCGACATGACGCTCGTGAGCGCCGTCCCGACCGCCGCGCGGTGGGCGGCGGCGAGCACGTTCTCGGCGTCCGAGCCCGGCTCCAGCACGTAGCCCTCGGCGAAGAAGCCGTCGAAGCTCACCCGCGGCGGCGTGCCCGACAGGAACGGGTCGGTGCGGGCGAAGGCGCCGACCGCCGCCTCGATCTCGGCGGCGGCGTCGGCCGCGCGGAGGCCGGGATAGAGCGCGATCCGGCAGCCGATGCGGCACCAGGCCGGCACCGAGGAGATCCAGTTGCCGCCCTCGATCCGGCCGATATTGAGGTTGATCGGGTGCTCGGCCTCGGCGAAGTGCGGCCGGCCGGCCCGGTCGGCGTTCCAGCGCGCCTCGACCGCGCGCAGGGCGCCGATCACCCGGTAGGTCGCGTCGATGGCGTTGGCGCCGGCCCCCATCTCGCGCACGTGCACCGGGCGCCCGCGCACCTCGACCGTGAACCACAGCACGCCGGTGTTGGCCCGCACCAGGGCCTCGTCCATCGGCTCGGGGATCAGCACCGCGTCGGCGCGGTAGCCGCGCAGGTGCGCCGCGAGCGCGCCGTTGCCGGTGGATTCCTCCTCGACCACCGACTGGATCGTCACGGTGGCGGCCGGCTGCAGGCCGATGCGGCGCAGGGCGTCGAGGGCGAACAGGTTGGCCGCGTGCCCCGCCTTCATGTCGGCGGCGCCGCGCCCGTACATCCAGTCGCCGGCGATCACCGGATCGAAGGGCGGGTGCGTCCACAGATCGAGCGGCCCGGGGGGCACCACGTCGACATGGGCCTGGAGGATCAGCGAGCGCCCGCGCTCGTCCCGCGGCCGGTGGATGCCGACCACCACCGGCGCCTCGGAATGCCCGGCCGCGACCTTGGCGCCGCCGGGATGGGCCTCGACCGCGGCGGCGTCGATGCCGAACCGCTCGGTGGCGTAGCCGCGCGCGCGGAAGCCGCGGAACACGAAATCCTGGATCGCGTGCTCGGCGCCGCGGGTCGAGCCGAACCGCACCAGCGTCTGGGTGTGGGCGACCTGGTCGGCGAACCCGTCCGCGACGGAAGCCGCGATGCGGGCGGCCAGGGCAGGATCGAGGCGCATGCGGGGTCCTCAGGGCTCGCGACGGCGGAACGCCGCGAGCCTACCGCGCCCGCGCGCGCCGGCCTAGGCGAAGGCCGGCGCGGCATGCCTTCGCGCAGCGGTCGCCGGCGAGACGACCGGAAGCTCTGGGCTGGATCGCACGCGTCGCCCCATCGAATGCGGAACGCGATCGGGACATCGCCTCGTTCCGACGTCGCGATTCGCCCCGAGGTCACCCGACCTCGTCGCCTCGGAGATCTTGCGGTTCGCGCGCAGGCCGGCTGCGCTGGGCGATCGCCTTGCCGACCGTGAACAGGAGCGTCCGACTCATCGTCTTCATCTCGTGCGTGCCGTGCTCGTCGATGACGGCATGCGCGGCCATGACCGCGTCGGCGACCGCATTCAGATCAGGCGTGTGATCCACAAGCATTTCCTTCCTGCACGGAAAGATAAAATGTAAAATTTTTACAGAGCTGTGCCTGTCTCTATTCTTGTACATTATTTACGATTTTACTACCCCCTCTGCAATGCTAAGATGCATTCCTGTCGAGCTAGAGACGGATACACGAGGGAATAAGATGGATATGCCGACACCTAAGGGGACCGACATGGCCCCTGAAGTCAGCGGTTCCGAGACGCTCGCTCATCTCGCGCTGATGCTCGGCTGCTCCCCAGACTCATTCTTCGAGCAGTCCAACGCCGGCTACCCGAAGGATGCCTCGCTGCTCATCCAGACTTGGCTGGCGATCAAATCGCCGAAAGGGCGCGACGCGGTGTTCGCGTTCGCCCGCGAGATGCTCCGGGCGGAGAAGCAGTAAGATCACGCGGATTGCTCGGCACCTCTCCCTTGGATGGAGAATCGGATCACGCTCGATAAGTAAAAATATGACGATTTATCCGGGAATTCCACCTGATTGATGTCCATGGTACGGCTCGGAGCGATTGCTGATCTATGTATCGCGCACCATGTATTCTCGGTGGTCGGCTCGTTTCAGGGCGCTGACGATTGAGGGACAGCGTGTGCTCTTGCCCGCAACGCGAGAGCACACGTGGCAGATCTCCAGCAGGCCGCCCTGCGCAACCGCCTCCTGCGCGCGCTGCCTCCGGAGGACTTCGCCGCCCTGGCGCCTGCGCTGCGTCCCGAGGCGATCCCGCTCCGGCGCGTGCTCATCTCGGCCAACACGCAGATCACGAGCGTCCACTTCGTGGAGGCGGGCATTGTCTCCGTCACCTCCGATGCGCCCAGCGGCCGCATCGAGATTGGGCTGCTCGGCCGCGAAGGCTTGGTCGGGGCCGCCCCGGTCCTGCTCGACGACGACCGCAGCCCGTTCACCCACTTCGTGCAGGCGGCCGGGCACGTCTTGACGGTCGATGTGCCCGACCTGCGCGCCGAAGTGGAGCGACGCCCCGCCCTACGGAGCCTCCTGCACCGATACATCCAGACCCAAACCATCCAGACCGCGCAGACCGCGTTCGCGAACGCCCGCGGCGGTACGCCGACCCGCCTCGCCCGTTGGCTGCTGATGTGTCACGATCGCGGCGAGGGCGACGACATCACGGTCACGCAGGAGTTCATGTCGCTGATGCTGGGCGTCGAACGGCCCGGCGTGACGATGGCGATGAAGGTTCTCGAGAAGGACGGCCTCGTCGGCAAGCGCCGGGGCCACGTCCAGATCATCGACCGCGAGCGTCTGCTCGATGTGGCGGGGGACGGCTACGGCTTGGCCGAGACCGAGTACGCTCGGCTGATCGAGGGAAGCGACGCTCCGGAGGCGCGGTAGTCCGCGCCACGACCGCGTCACGGGTCGGGCCGACACCGAGCCGCGGAGGGGACTTGCCGCCGGTGGATGCCCGCGGGGCGGACGCCTCGGGAGCGGCCGTCGCGCGCCCGCCGGCTCGCGACCCGCCTCATGCCAAGCCTCGCCGAGCGTGACGCATCGAGCCTTGGCCCCCGCGACTGCGGGGCGGCGGTCGTCCGCCGGACCTCATGGGTCCTGACCTATGAGACCCGGTATCAGTCGTGCGCCGCGGGGATCGCGCCATCGATGCGCGCTGCGGTGACGCTCACCCGCACGCGGTGCCAGCAGGCGCAGAGGTAGCCCTTGTGGTTCCAGGTGTCGTCCGGCAGCGCCGGCTGCGTCTGGCCGGCGGCGTCCCAGGCGCGGACCGCGAGCTCGTGCTCGCCCGGCGGCAGATCGAGCTCCACCGCCCAGAACGTCCAGGCGAACGGCGCGCCGGCCGCGTGCTCCAGGTTGGCCTGCCGCCAGGACCGGCCGCCGTTGCCGGAGACGTCGACGCGCACGATGGCCCGGTCGCCGCTCACCGCGTAGCCGCGAACCCTGGTGCGACCGGCGCGGAGGGCGGCGCCGCGCTCCGGCTCGCAGATCGCGGCGTTCAGCGGCATCGTGTCGATGGTGTGCCCCCGGGCCGGGTCCGCCGTCTCGGCGCCGACGTCGGGCGGGTACAGCTTGTAATCCTCGGCCTGGATCGGGTTGTCGGACGGGCGATCCTGCACGGCGAGGCGCCGGAGCCATTTGGGGCTGCGCACGCCGGCGAATCCCGGCACCACCGCGCGGACCGGGAAGCCGTGCTCGGGCAGCAGGGCTTCCCCGTTCATGGCGTAGGCGAGCAGGGTCTCGGGCGCCATCGCCTTGGCGAGCGGGATCGAGGCGCCGTACGGGCGGCCGTCCACCCGGTCGTGGCTCTCGAAGGCCACGTGGAGATCGGCGCCCTCGGTGACGCCCGCCGCGCGCAGGAGGTCGCCGAGGCGCACGCCCGTCCAAGCGGCCGTGCCGATCGCCCCGGCATCCCACGGGTCGCCCGAGACCGGGGCGACCGCCCGCATGTCGGCGCGCCGGTTGCCGGCGCACTGCAGCGTCGCCGTGACCGTGACCTGCGGGAAGCGGGTCCGCAGGTCGTGCAGCGAAAGCGCCCGCGCGGCACCGTCTCCGCCCTCGACGGCGAGGCGCCAGGTGTCGGGGTCGAGGTCCGGCAGGTCGCCGTGCGAGCGGACGTAGAAGTCCTCCGCCGGGGTCCGGTAGGCGGCCCGCAACCGGGCGAGCGGCGGCTCGGCGTTGTAGGGCCGATCGCCGTGGACGATCAGGCGTGCCTTTCGCTCGGCCAGGCTCGACATCGGGGCTCCCGTTCGGATGCGGACACGGGCCATGAACGCGCCGGCGGCGCGAAGGCTCACGCGCCGCCCCGAAACGGCCCGGGCGACATCGTCACAGGCGTTGGCGCGCTCCCGCGCGCGCCCGATCCCGGGGATCGGGTCCGGGCCGGGGAGCCCGAGCGGCTACTTCGTGGCGTGGAGGGTCGGCGGCCCGAGATGCTGCAGGAAATCCGGCTTGCCGAGGCTCACCCCGGCGGCCCGCAGAATGCCGTAGGCCGTGGTGACGTGAAAGAAGAAGTTCGGAAGCGCGAAGCCGGTGAGGTAGCCCTGCCCGCTGAAGCGGTATCCCATGCCGTTCGGGAACGTCAGCTCCACCGCGCGCTCCGCACCGAGGGCCAGAGCCGCCGGATCGACGCCCTCGACGAAGGCGATCGTCCGGGCGCAGCGCGCCTTGAGCTCGGCGAAGCTCGCCTCGACGTCGGGCATCGCGGGCGCCGCGATCCCGGCGAGCCGGGCCACCGCGTTCTTCGCGCTGTCGGACGCCATCTGATACTGGGCCGGCAACGGCTTCATGTCCGGAGCCAGCCGCCGGCCGAGCAGGTCGGCCTCCGGCTTCTCCGCCGCCGCCTTGTCGAGCCACGCGCTCATGTTGCCAAGCGCGTGGACGAAGACCGGGACGCTGACGTCGTGGATGCTGATGCTCATCCGGCCTGGCTTAGGCGGCGGCCCGGGACGACGCGGTGACGGGGCGCACACCGCGCGCGGG
>NZ_VRUV01000135.1:0-9724 GCF_008039455.1 Methylobacterium sp. WL116 | reverse complement strand
GGCCTATTCCCCGGTGTCCGCCTCGTCAAGGCGCGCGCTCACGCCGGCCTCGGCCCCCACAGGATGAGGCCGGCGCCGGCGAGACAGATCATCGCGCCGTCGAGGTCCTCGATCAGGTCGGCCGGGTCCTCGAGGCCGATCGAGAGGCGGACCACCTCCGGCCCGGCGCCGGCCGCGGTCTTCTGCGCGTCGGTGAGTTGGCGGTGGGTGGTCGAGGCCGGGTGGATCACCAGCGAGCGCGTGTCGCCGATGTTCGCCACGTGCGAGAACAGCTGCAGGTTGCCGACGAGCTTCACGCCGGCATCGTAGCCGCCCGCGAGGCCGATGGTGAAGACCGAGCCGAAGCCGTTCGGCGTGTAGCGCTTGGCGAGCTGATGGTAGTGGTCGGTCTCGAGCCCCGGATAGCTCACCCACGACACCGCCGGGTGGCCCGCCAGGTGCGTCGCGACGGCCATGGCGTTGTCGCAGTGGCGCTGCATCCGCAGCGGCAGGGTCTCGATGCCGTTGAGGATCAGGAAGGCGTTGAACGGCGACAGCGCCGGCCCGAGGTCGCGCAGGCCGAGCACCCGGATGGCGATGGCGAAGCCGAAATTGCCGAAGGTCTCGGCCAGCACCATGCCGGCATATTCCGGGCGCGGCTGGCTCATCATCGGGTAGCGCGCGTCGCCGGCCCAGGGGAAGGTGCCGCCGTCGACCACGAGACCGCCGATCGAGTTGCCGTGGCCGCCGAGGAACTTCGTCGCCGAGTGCACGACGATGTCGGCGCCGTGCTCGAACGGGCGGATCAGGTACGGCGTCGCCATGGTGTTGTCGACGATGAGCGGGATGTTGTGGCGCTTGGCGATCTCCGACAGGGCGGCGATGTCGGTGATGACGCCGCCCGGGTTGGCGATGGATTCGCAGAAGATCGCCTTGGTGCGCGGCGTGATCGCCCGCTCGAACGAGGACGGGTCGTCGGTGTCGGCCCAGACCACGCTCCAGCCGAAGTTCTTGTAGCTGTGGTTGAACTGGTTGATCGAGCCGCCGTAGAGCTTGTTGGCCGCGATGAACTCGTCGCCCGGCTGCATCAGCGCGTGCATCGTCAGGAACTCGGCCGCGTGGCCGGACGACACCGCGACCGCCGCGGTGCCGCCTTCGAGGGCGGCGATGCGCTCCTCCAGCACGGCGTTGGTCGGGTTGGTGATGCGCGAGTAGATGTTGCCGAAGGCCTGCAGCCCGAACAGCGAGGCGGCGTGGTCGACGTCGTCGAACACGAAGCTCGTGGTCTGGTAGATCGGCGTCGCCCGTGCGCCCGTGGCCGCATCGGGGCTCGCGCCCGCGTGGATCGCGAGGGTGTTGAAGCCGGGCAGCCGGTCGGTCGTCATGGGTCTCTCCTCGGCCGGGTCGTTCGGGCACGATCACGTTCGCGCCAGCGCTGGCACGCGGTTTACGCTTCCCCGCCGCGGCGGTGCAAGGCGCCGGCCCCCGTCACAGCACGGCTCGGCCGCCTGTGATGGGGAGGCGCAGCCGCTGGATGCGGGAAGGCGCGCCCGTCCGGGCCGAAGCGCCGCAGCCCTCCGATCCGGGACGGCGCGGTCTCCGACCCTAAAAAAGACCCGATGCTCGTGCTGTCCGGGCACCTTCCCTCGTCGCCCCGCACGGATCGATCCGCTCTATGCTGAAAACCGCCTTCGTTGCCGCGCGCGACCGTCAGCGGCTGTCGGAGATCGCCTCGATCCTGATCGGCTTCGGCGTCAACAAGGTCGTGGACCGGCTCGGGCTGCGCTACATCCCGATCCTTCCGCGCCGCAAGCCGAAGATCGACGTCACCCGCCTGTCGGAGCCCGAGCGCCTGCGCCGCGCGATCGAGGCTCTGGGGCCGACCTTCATCAAGTTCGGCCAGGTGCTCGCCAGCCGTCCCGACCTGCTCTCGCCGATGTGGACCGAGGAGCTGGCCAAGCTCCACAGCCAGGTCTCGCCGGTCTCCTGGGAGACGATCCGCCCGCAGCTGGAGGCCGACCTCGGGGCGCCGCCGCAGGAGATCTTCGCCGAGTTCGACACCAACGCGATCGCCTCGGCCTCGATCGCCCAGGTCTACCGGGCCAAGCTGCATTCGGGCGAGGACGTCATCGTCAAGGTGCTGCGCCCGGGCCTGCGCAAGATCATCGACGCGGACCTGCGCCTGATGGCGCACGGCGCCCGCATCGTCGAGACCGAATGGCCGGACATGGCCCGCTACCAACCGGGCGAGCAGATGCGCCACCTCGCCGCCGGCCTGAACGGCGAGCTCGACCTGATGAACGAGGCGCGCAACTGCGAGTTGCTCGCTTCGCTGTTCTCCGACCGCGACGACATCGTATTCCCGAAGATCCACTGGGAGTGGTGCTCCGAGCGGGTGCTGGTGCAGGAATTCATCCACGGCATCCCCCCGAACGACGAGGCGCGGCTCGCCGCCGCCGGCGTCGACAAGAAGCTGCTCGCCCAGAAGGGGACCGACGCCTTCCTGAAGATGGCTCTGATCGAGGGCGTGTTCCACGCTGATCCGCACCCGGGCAACATGCTGGCGATGTCGGGTAACCGGATCGGATTCATCGATTTCGGCATCATCGGGCGCCTGTCGCAGAAGCGGCGCAACCAGCTGCTCGTGCTGATCGGCGCGATGCTGAAGCAGGACGCCGACGGGCTGATGGCGGTGCTGCTCGACTGGACCGGCTCGAGCAGCCCGGACCTGACCCGGCTGGAAGGTTCGGCGCAGGCCTTCGTCGAGAGCCATTCCTCGATCCCGCTCAACCTCGGGTTGGTGCTCACCGACTTCATGACCATGGCGCGTGAGAACGACCTCGCGATGCCGACCGACCTTGCGATCCTGTTCAAGGGCCTCGTCACCGCCGACGGCGTGATGCGCCACCTCGATCCGAACTTCGACCTGTTCGCCGCCGCCGGCCCGACGGTGCGGGCGAGCATGCAGACGCAGTTCTCGCTGACCGGGCTGAAATCCAAGGCCGAGGCGCTGGGCGTCGGCCTCTACGGCGCCGCCTCGGAGCTGCCGACGCTGATCCACCTGATGCTGGTGCGTCTGAAGCAAGGCCGCGTCACCGTCGAGATCGAGGTGAAGGGCCTCGACAAGGTCACCCGCGGCATCGAGCGGGCGGCGGCCCGCGTCGCGGTGGCGCTGGTGGTCGCCGCCTTCGCCACCCAGCTCGCGCCGCGCCTGATCGACCTCGGGACGCCGGTCTTCGTCACGATCGGCCTGGTCGTGTTCACCCTCGGCGTCGGCTGGCTCGTGCTGCTTGGACGGAAGAAGTGACGTCCTGCGCGACGGCCTAGACTTGTATCCGTTCCGGTCCGGTCGGCTTGACTACAATCGTGCCTTGCAGGCCCGGGCCGATATGCTAGCGTAATTCCGCCCACCGAATCGTGAGGATGCGGGTGGGGCGCGGCTCAGAAGCGGATTCATTCGCCGGTCGCGCTCCGCTTCTCGACATCGCGTCGCCACGCCGCGCGTTTCGCGGGTCGATACGCCGTCGCACGCCTCGCGGACACGCCCGCCGGCGCCGCGCGACGGTCGTCGAAGGGGAGCTTGTGCGATGGACACGGGCGCGAGTTGCAAGATTTCCGCCTTTCAGGCCACGGTCGCCGACCGGCGGCTCTCCGCCCTCGAGGCGGAGAACCACCATCTCCGGGCGTTGCTGAGCGAGGCGAGCCGGCAGGCCGACGCGGAAGCCGAACGCAATGCGCGCCTCGGCCGGATCGTCGTCTCGGAACGCGGCGCCAGCCGCATCGAGGCACGTCGGATCGTCGCCGAGGCGGTGCGGATGCGCGCCGAGGCCGAGAGCACCGTGGAGCATTGCCGGCGCGACCTGGCGCGCGGTGCCGCCCGCCTCGCCGGCGCCGAGGAGCTGAACGCGCAGCTCCGGGCCAGCGAGGAGTTCAACCGGCGCATCCTCTGGACCACCACCGACTTCGTGAAGGTGCTGGACCTCGACGGCCGCCTGATCACCGTGAGCGAGAACGGGCCCGCCGTCCTGGGCGTCGAGACGTTCGCCGGCCTCGTCGGCCGGGCCTGGATCGACTTCTGGTCCGCCCCCGACAGCCGTGCCGGCATCCGCGACGCCCTCGATGCGGCGCGGGCCGGGCGGCCGTGCCGGTTCCAGGCGGTTCTGAACGCGGGCGCCGCGCCGACCTGGTGGGACATCGCGGTGACGCCGATCGACGGCGCCGACGGCCGCCCCGAACGCATCCTCGCGGTGTCGCGCGACATCACCGACCTCAAGCGCAACGAGGCGCGCCAGACCCTGCTCATGCAGGAGCTCGCGCACCGGGTGAAGAACACCCTCGCCCTGGTCCAGGCGGTGGCGACGCAGACCCTGCGCAACGCCCCCTCGCTGGAGGAGGCCGGCCGGGCGCTGGATGCCCGCCTCGTGGCGCTGGCCCAGGCCCACGACGTGCTGGTTCAGGGCGCGTGGTCGAGCGCCTCGCTGTCGGGCCTCGTCGCCGGCGCGGTGGCGCTGCACGGCGACGGGGTGCCCGGCCGGTTCACGGTGAGCGGTCCCGACCTGACGCTCGCCGCCGGCCACGGCCTGACCCTGGCGCTGATGCTGCACGAGCTCGCCACCAACGCCGCCAAGTACGGCGCGCTCTCGACCGGCGCCGGCCGGGTGGCGATCTCCTGGGCGATCGACGAGACGGAGCCGGATGCGCGCCTCCGCTTCCGCTGGGAGGAGATCGGCGGTCCGCCGGTCGCGCCGCCGACGCGGACGGGGTTCGGCACGCGCCTGATCGCCCGGTGCCTGAGCCACGATTTCGGCGGCGCGGTCGCGCTCCGGTTTCCGCCGACCGGGGCGGTGCTGACCCTGGAGGCGCCGCTCGCCTCGGTCGTCGCCGCCTGAGGCACCCCCGCCGGGGATCCGGCGCGACGCCCAGGCGGGCGCCGCCCATTGGCGATCGCCGCCGGGCGTGAGAGAGGTCGCGGCGTGTCCACGCTCCTCGTCTACGTCGCAGCCGGCCTCTGCGAGATCGCCGGCTGCTTTGCCGCCTGGGCCTGGCTCAGGCTCGGGTACTCGCCGCTCTGGCTCCTGCCCGGCGCCCTCGCGCTTGCCGGGTTCGCGCTGCTGCTCACCCGGGTCGAGGCGGAGGCCGCCGGGCGCGCCTACGCCGCCTACGGCGGCATCTACATCGCGCTCTCGCTCGCCTGGCTCTGGCTCGTGGAGGATCGCCCGCCCGACCGCTGGGACCTCTCCGGCGCGATGATCTGTCTCGCCGGCGCCGGCCTCATCCTGTGGGGGCCGAGGCCGGCGTGAGCGCGCGCCTTGACGAGGCGGACACCGGGGAATAGGCCCCGGTGCTGGTGTTCAAACACAGTGTCCGCAGGCCTGATGACCGACAGCCCGACAGATCAACCCGTCGTTCTCCTGGTGGAAGACGACGGCCTTCTTCTGATGGAAGCCGCCGACACCCTCGCCGATGCGGGTTTCACGGTTCTCGAAGCGAGCCATGCGGACAAGGCGCTGAAGGTTCTTGAGAATCGCGACGACGTTCAAGTTCTGATGACCGATGTCGACATGCCGCAAGGCTCGATGGACGGTTTCGCGCTGGCCCGCCTCGTGGCCGACCGCTGGCCGGCGATCCCGGTCCTCGTCGTGTCCGGCATGGGCACGCCCGGCCCCTACGACATGCCCGACGGCGCCCGCTTCATCCCGAAGCCCTACGAGCCCAACACCCTGGTCCGGACGCTGCGTTCCTTCATCCACCGCGCGGCCTGAGCCCACGCCCGCAGGCCCGACGGGCCCTGCCCGCGGTTGCCCCTCCCCCGGTCCGCCGTGATAGGGCATGGTCCCGAGGACCGAGTTCGATGACAGACACGCCGAAGACGCCCCGATTCGCCACCCAGGCGATCCATGCCGGTGCCAGCCCCGACCCGGCCACCGGCGCGCGGGCGCAGCCGATCTACTTCACCAACGGCTTCGTGTTCGATTCCACCGAGCAGGCCGCCGACATCTTCAACATGCGCCGCACCGGGTTCTCGTACTCGCGCGGCTCGAACCCCACCGTCGCCGCCCTTGAGCGGCGCGTGGCCGCGCTCGAGGGCGCGAAGGCCGCCATCGCCGTGTCCTCGGGGCAGTCGGCGCTGCTGCTGGTGATGCTGACGCTGATGAAGAGCGGCGACGCCTACGTCGCCTCGCCGCGCCTGTTCGGTGGTTCGCTCGGCCTGATGCGGCGGCTCGACGGGCGCTACGACCTGAAGCCGCTCTTCGCCAAGGGCCTGACGCCGGCCGATTTCGAGGCGGCGATCACGCCGGAGACCCGGGCGATCATCTGCGAGTCGATCGTCAACCCGTGCGCCACGGTGATGGACATCGCCGGCATCGCCGAGGTGGCCCGGCGCCACGGTCTGCCGCTCGTCGTCGACAACACCCTCGCCTCGCCCGCCCTGATCCGACCGATCGAGCACGGCGCCGACATCGTCGTGCACTCGACATCGAAGTTCCTCGGCGGCTCCGGCCAGACCATCGGCGGCGTGATCTGCGACGCCGGCCGGTTCGACTGGACGAGGACCGACCACTACAACCTGATCACCGGCGCATGGCCCGACTACGACGGCCTCGTCATCACCGAGCGCTTCCCCGACAACCCGTTCGCCGTGGCCTGCCGCCTGTTCGGCCTGCGCGACCTCGGCCCCGGCCTCTCGCCGATGAACGCGTTCCTGACGCTGACCGGCATCGAGACCCTGCCGCTCAGGATGGCGCGCCACTGCGCCAACGCGCGCACGGTCGCCGCCTACCTCAAGGACCATCCGGCCGTCGCCTGGGTGAGCTATCCGGGCCTGCCCGGCCAGCCCGGCGAGGCGCTGGCGCAGCGCTACGTGCCGCAGGGGCCGGGCTCGATCTTCACCTTCGCCCTGAAGGGCGGCGAGCCGGCCGCGCTGACGTTCATCACCAGCCTGGAGCTGATCTCGCACCTCGTGAACATCGGCGAGATCAAGTCGCTGGCGATCCATCCCGCGACGACGACGCACCGCCAGTTGCCGAAGGACGAGAAGGAGGCAGCCTGCGTCGGCCCCGACACCGTCCGCCTGTCGATCGGCCTGGAGAACGTCGAGGACCTGATCGCGGACATCGCGCAGGCCCTGGCCCAGGTGGGCTGAAGGTCGCCTCGGACGTTGCGGCATGCTCGACCGTGGTCGAGCATGCCGTCGCGAGCCGTCAGACCATGCCGAGCGCCTGCATGTAGAGCTCGAGGATCGCCTCCTCCTCCTGGCGCTCGCTGTGGTCCTTCTTGCGCATGCGCAGGATGGTGCGGACCGCCTTCACGTCGAAGCCGCGGCCCTTCAGCTCGGCCATCACTTCCTTGATGTCGCCGGCGATGCCGCTCTTCTCCTCCTCGAGGCGCTCGATGCGCTCGATGAACGCGCGAAGCTCGTCGGCGGCCACGCCCTCGGATGATGACACGTCGCCGGGGGTCGGCATGGCATGCGCGTTCATGGTTCTCTCCTGTCCTGCCCGGTTCGTAGGGGAGTAAACTTACCGGGAGCTTAGCCGGAGCGACCCGCGCAGCCCCGCCGTGGAACGCGTCGCCGCGGCCCGGCGGCGGAACGCGTCAGTGCGGCTCCGCCGCGGATTTGGCGAAGGCGGCCTGCTGCTCGGGGCTGGCCTCGGTCTGGTACTTCGCCTTCCATTCGGAGAACGGCATCCCGTAGACCCGCTCGCGGGCCTCGTCCTTGGTCAGGCCGAGGCCTTCGGCGTCGGCCGCGTCCTTCATCCAATTCGACAGGCAGTTCCGGCAGAAGCCGGCGAGGTTCATCATGTCGATGTTCTGGACATCGGTACGCGCCTGGAGATGCGCCACCAAGCGCCGGTAGACCGCCGCCTCGAGCTCGGTCTGCGTCTTCGGATCGATCTCGGTCATCGGCCTCTCGCGCTGTTCGTAAATGATCCGCTGGAGGTCGGCGCGGGGCGCGCCCGAGTCAAGCGTGCCCGCGTCAAGCGCGACCCTTCATCAGCGGGCGGAGAAGCCCGGCAAAGCGCGCGGCCCATTCGCCCTGCCCGGCCTCGGCGGCGATCAGGTCCTGGCGGATCTCGACCAGCGCATTGGCCAGCCCCCGCGCGGTGGCGTGCCGGTCGATCGTGTCGCCGGGCAGGCCGCCGCCGTAGGGCTCGTTGTCGCCCACCGTCAGCCCGGCGGGGTCGGCGCGCAGGCCCGCGATCAAGGGCGCGCTGAGGCGCTCGTCCCGGTCGTAGAGGATGCCGACCTCCCAGGGCCGGGGGACGCCGCGCCAGAACGGGGTGAAGCTGTGCATCGTCAGGAGCATCGGCGGGCCGGCCGCGGTGTCGGCCGCCGCCACCGCGGCATCGATCGCCCGGTCGAACGGATCGTAGAAGCGGGCGATGCGCGCCTGCTTGCCGGCCTCGTCGATCCGCGCGTTGCCGGGCACCACCGCCCCGTCCGAGAGCCGCATCACCAGCGTCGGGTCGGCCCGGCCGCGGTTCGGGTCGATGATCAGCCGCGAGAAGTCGGTGAGGATCGCCGGCGCGCCGAGCAGCGCCGCGAGCCGCCGGGTCACGCCCGCCGCCCCGATGTCGTAGGCGATGTGGCGCCGGAACTCGCCCTCGGGCAGCCCGAGCTCGATGTCGTCGGGCACGTGGTTCGAGGCGTGGTCGCAGGCCAGGATCAGCCCGCAGCCGGGATCGCCCGGGATCGTCTCGACCGGGTGGGGCGGGTGTCGCGCGAGGCTGTGGGACAGGGGCACGGGTCCGGTTCGGTTCGCGGAGGCTGGGAGGTCTTGCCGTCACGGCAAGGCTCGGGCAGAGCACGTATCAAGGATCGTGCGCTCACGGCAAGAAACGGCCACGGCAAGAAACAGGCCCGTCGCCTAAAGAGCCCGTCGCCCCTGCCCGCACCCGCGGGTCGCGAAGGCGAGGACCGCACGAACGAGGAAACGACGCGCGAGACCCTGACCGATGACGCCTGAGATCGACCCCGCCACGCGCGCCCTGCGGACCCTGCTCGACGGCTTCCTCGCCGCGGCGATCGAGGCCGCCCACCCCGATACCTGCCTGCCGGCGCACCTGCCGCCCCCGACCCCGGGCCGGCTGATCATCCTCGGCGCCGGCAAGGCGGGGGGAAGCATGGCGGCGGTCGCCAGCCGGTTCTACCGCGAGCAACACGGGCTCGGCGACGACCGCATCGTCGGCCTGGCCGTCGCCCGCCACGGTTACGGGCAGGACGCGCCCGGCATCCGCATGGTCGAGGCCGGCCATCCCGTACCGGACGAGGCCGGCATCGCCGCGACCCGGGAGGCGCTGGCGCTCGCCACCGCCGCCGGCCCCGACGACGAGGTGCTGGTTCTGCTCTCGGGCGGCGGCTCGGCCAACTGGATCGCGCCGGCCGGCGACCTGACGCTCATCGAGAAGCAGGCGATCACCCGCGCGATGCTGCGCTCGGGCGCGCCGATCGGCGAGATCAACACCGTGCGCAAGCACCTCTCGCGCATCAAGGGCGGCCGCCTCGCGGTGGCCGCGCGCAACGCCCGCTCGATCCTGACGCTGGCGATCTCTGACGTGCCGTTCGACGACCCCGCGGTGATCGCCTCCGGCCCGACCGTGCCCGACCCGTCGACGCTCGCCGACGCCCGCGCGATCTGCGAGCGCCGCGGGATCCCGCTGCCCGAGACCGCGATCCGCCTGCTGAACGACCCGCTGAACGAGACCCCGAAAGCCGGCGACCCGGCCTTCGCGCGGGCCGAGTA
>NZ_VRUV01000134.1:0-9740 GCF_008039455.1 Methylobacterium sp. WL116 | reverse complement strand
TCGCATCGCTCGGCGCGGGATCGACAGCAGCGAGAAGCTTGGGCGTCACCGTTGGGTAGTCGAGCGCACCCATGCCTGGTTCAACCGTTTCCGACGCCTGCCCGTACGCTACGAGCGTCGCGCCGACGTCTACGAGGCCTTCACCAACCTCGCCGCCAGTCTCATCACCCTCAACCAAATCAGGCGGTTCTGTTAGGCGCTCTTAGGCCCCGGATCGACGGTGCGTGATGCGCTTACTGCGCGTCGTCGGTGCCAACCATTCGCATGGTGGCGCCAAGCCGACCCCGATCGAGCCCCTTCGCGACGTAGCGCTCATCCACCCGGGCAACCCGCATCGGCGCCGGAGCACGCCCGACGACGTTCAGATTGCTCCGCACAGCCCGCTCGAGCTGAGATCGCACCGCGCCGTCGGCCAGGATCGCAAGGCCGCCCACGGTCGCGACAGCGAGGACGCTGCGGGTGATGATCGAGGTCAACGTGAGCATGTAAGGCACCTGAAGGATGCCTCACGGTAACCGAAGGGCTCCGCTGTGGCTGCTACAGCCACGCCACAGCCAGCACAAAAAGCGAACGGGCCCTACGCGAGAGGGAGCGTGTTCGCGGGCTTCAGTAGGCGCGTGACCGAGGCGGCGGGGGCGGGCCGTCATCGTCGTCGTCATCCGGCGGAGGCGGCCCCCGCCGACGCGGCGGAGGCAGCGGCCTGTCGTCATCGAAGTCCGGCGGGGGCGGTCGGTAGCGGTGTGGCGGCGGCCCGTCGTAATCCTCATCCGATGGAGGCGGAGGGCGCCGATCGTCGTAGGGTTGAGCCGAGGCGCCGGCCGCCGCGAGGACGAACAGAGCAGCGCCGGTGAGACGTGCGCGCATGAACTCTCCATGGAGCGAGACCGCGCGAGCGGTGGCCCAGCTTTCTCTTCGACCTGCCAGTTTCGGCTAGGGGGTCGCTCCTTGGCGTGCCGCCGCGATCAGCCGGTCTCCGTCCTCGCGCAGCAGCAGATGATCCGAGACGAGAGCATCGACCGACTTCGCGACAGCCGCGACGTAGGCGTCCGGCTCGGCGTAGCGCTCCTCCAGGGACGGGCGGGGGTCGCCGGCGGCCGTCCGTTCGGCCCGTGTGCGTGCGAAGGGGATCTCGCTGCCCTCACGATCGCACAGGGCGCCGGCCGGGAACGGGTCGGCATACAGGTTCCAGCCGGTGAAGGTCGCGCGGGGGGCTGCGACGGCGGGTAGGCGGATGCCCGCCACGTCGTTGCCGTCCGCGTCGACCCGCGGCACCAGCGGGCGGTACTGCGGCCCGGTCTCGGGGCGGGGATCGACGTAGGTGCCGAACCGCGCGATCGCGTTCGGCGTCGTCGGGACCGGGATGCCGACCAGGAACGGAAAGCCGATCTCGGCGGCGTCCACCAGCGTGCCGTCCGACAACCGCGGGACACGGCTGTCCGGCGGGGCCTTGCCCGCGGTCACCCATTCCTCGAGCGCGACCAGCAGTGCCCGCAGGGCCGGCGCCGGGTTCAGGGTGCTGCGCAGGTTCGCGCACGCCCCCTTGGTCGAGGTCAGACCGGCGCGCCCGTAGTGAAAGCCGCTGGAGACCAGGAAGGCGCGCGACGTCTCGGGCAGCGCCACGTCGGTCCGGCCGAGCGGATCCGTCGTGAGCATCGAGGCGCCCTTCTGCCAGTACTCGGTCCCGGTGTTCACCTCGATCAGGAGCGGATCGAAGCCGTCGCCGCGCAGGAGCGCGCCGGTTCGGCCGGTGACCGGATCGTGCTGCCGTGCGGTCGAGAACGGAAAGGCGTTCTCGGGATAGAGGTGGTCCTCGTGCTGCGTGTTGGTGCGGGAGGGCTGCCCGAACCGGGCGTTGAGGAAGATGCCGCCGACGCCCGCGATGTGCGAGAGCATGCCGTCGAAGACGCGGCGGCCGGCTTCGTCGCGGTTGAAGCCCTGGTAGACGAAGTCGCGCAGGTAGCGCCCGCTCTGCGAGATGCCGAGGGCGACGGCATGGCGGATGGTGCCGCCGGCCGGGTTCGCGCCGTCGGCGGCACCACCGCGCAGATAAGCCACCACGTCCCGCGTCGCGGCGAAGCCGATGCCGAGCACCTTCGGTTCGGTGGCCGGGTAGGTGAACTCGTAGAGCGATCCCGGCAGGGGCTTGGTACCCTTGGGCAGCAACTCCAGCTGTCGCGGCGTGGCGTAGTGCCAGGCTTCGGCCGGGACCGGGCGAGGCGGATCGCCCTCGCGCCGGCGAACGGTGAGCCGCGCGTCGGCCTTGTCCGGGCCGGCGGTCTTGAAGGTGAGATAGAACGGGGCCTCGGGCGGCCCGCGCGTCGCGCTGACGAGCTCGTCGCGCACCGTCTCGACGATCGGCGTGCCGTTGCGGCCGGCGACCGGAACGTCGATGGCCATGCCGCCCTGCTGGCGCAGCGCGTCCGCCTCCCAGCCCGACCAGACGACCGTGTCGCCGCGGCGCAGGACGAGGCCGGTGCCGGCGTCGGTGGCGGTGCGCGGATCGTTGACGGCCTGGGCCGCCTGGGCCGGCGCGTCGAGCACCCAGTTGAACAGGAACTTGCGGCCACGGTTCAGCACCTCGAACAGCAGCGTGCCGCTGCCGCGGGCCGGATCCTTCGGGCGCAGCATGAACAGGTCGGTCTGGTACGCGACCATGCCGCGCGCGTTGCGGGGCGCGAGCGCGATGTCGACGATGCCGGCATTGGCCGGGTCCGCCGGGTCCAGCTCGCCGCGCGCCGTGCCGATGACGCGCTCGTAGGCGCCGACCGCACCGAACGCGACCCCGTCGGCGAAGGGCTCGACCGTCGTGATATCGATGCCCACGATGCGGGATTGCGCAGGCGCGACGCCCAGGGCGCAGCCGAGCACGGCGATGATGACGCCACTGGTTCGCATGGTCACTCCCGAGGTCCGGCTCTACGAAGGCCGGTACCATCAGCAATCACATGGAGGCGTGAGCGTCGAGAGGGATGACTCCTCGACAGATGTCGCCCCCGCCGACCTGTCAGGTGCGGCATCGTCCTCGGGCTTGGGGCGACGACGGTCCGCAACGCGCCATCGCACCCCGCAAGCCACGATGAGCGGGCGTTCCGTGCATCTGACGGCTACGGCTCGGCCGCGCTGCCGACGGGACTGAAGTCGCCCCGGCGCTTCCGGACGGCCTGCGACGCGTCGAGATGCGAGAGCGGACGCCCAACCTCCACCGCGAGGTCGTCGTCGAGCGGGCCCGAGACGATCTCGATCGTCGCGTCCGGGAACGCTGCCAGGATGGCTGCAAGGATGGCTGCTGAATTGTCTCCAGGCGGCTCCGATCGATCGGCTGGGGGCTCCGCAAGGGCTCGCTCGATAATCCGGATCATGCCGCACGATGGTACGGCCGGCGGGGTGGAGGCGCGGGCCGGGCGGCACAACGCGGCGTTCGGCCCTGCCGTACCCGCCTCGTCGATCGCCATTCACGCGCGCCACGCGACATGCAGGCGCTCAGTCGCCTCGTCCCTTGCTCTCGACCCGCAGCCAGCTGTGCCAGGCGCAGCCTTGGACCCCCTTCGGGAAGAACGCCCCCCGCTGCAGGTTGCCGTGCTCGCGCCGGATCCGGCCGACGCGGTAGCGATCCGCATCGCGGGCGATGAGGTCGCAGTCGCTGTCGGGCTGTGTGCGGGAGCCGATGAGGCTACTCACGCCAGCCTCGCGTACCCCTCTCGGCCGCGAGCATCCCGAGGAAGCCCGACCCGATCGAGTAGAGCGGGACAAAGCCGTGGCGGCGGGTGCTGCATTCTGAGGGCGCGTCGGGCGATGACGATCGTCACACGCTGCCGGGCGTGCGAGGTCTCGACGCAGTATTCAGACGCTCAACCAGAAGATGGAAAGCGACCCGCAAATCGAGTACGCCGATGCTCGCCCTACTCCCTGAACAGCGCTTCATTGGATCTCAGGGCGAGTAGACCTGCGGCCCGCCTCCCTCGCGAGAGGCGATCTCCTCGAGGAAAAGAAGCAGCGTCATGAGCGTTGTTCGGCATTCTTCGTTCTCGACCGATGACTTGCCTGAGCGCGATCGCTTCGACGCGTGGCGGACCTTGTTCAGCGCTCACGATCTGGATGCGGACCCGCACGGCTTCTCTGCTCGCATCGACACCACACAGATCGGTCCGGTCCTGCTGCACGTCATGAACGCCTCGCCTCAGAGGACAGGCCGCACGCGATCTAAGATCAGGCAGGACGGCCAGGAGCGGTTCACCCTGCTGCTGAGCCAGCACACCTACGCGATCGAGTCGGATCACGGCACCCAAAAAGTTCCGCCCGGTGCTTTCACGCTCAACGACCTCTCGCAGCCTTATCGACGCAGCCGAGTTCGCGAAACAAACTCACTAATCGTGAGCCTCGCGCGCGACAGCGTCGCTCGCCTGCTTCCTAACGAAGAAACGCTGCATGGGGCGATCCTCGCTGGTCCAACGGCCTGCCTGCTTGCTGAACATCTCCGCGGCTTGGTCGCGCATCGGCACACGATAGGGACGGACCAGGCGCTCGACATTGCGCAGGCCACGCTCCACTTGCTTGCAGCCATAGCCCGGCCCGACCGGGATCGGCAGGCGATGGCAAGTGCCCCGGCAAGCATGGCCCGATTGTCCGCCTCGAAACGGTACATCCGCAGCAACCTTGCCAAGGCGCTGACGGTCGAGCAGATCGCATCGGCTGTCGGTTTGTCTCGGACCCGATTGTACCACCTGTTCGAACCTGAAGGCGGGGTAGCCCGCTATCTGATGCAGCAACGTCTCGCTGCCGTGAGGGCGGCTTTGGATGATCCGCATGAGGGCCGAAATATCGGCGTGATCAGTGAAGCCTACGGGTTCGGTAATTTCAGCCACTTCAGCCGAACCTTCCGGGAGGCTTACGGCCAGAGCCCTCGGGACTACCGCGCGTCACGCAAAACATCTGGAGAGCTAGAATTGCCGAGTTCACCGGCTGCAGCAACATGGATGCGAGCGCTCGGCTAAGTCGCTCGCGGGGCCGTCGGCCGCGCCAGCAGGATCGCGGTTCGCACCATGCCGCGCCAAAATTCCCGGATGCGCCGGGCTCGGCGACCGCCTTCCGCGATGGCTCATGGTCCTTCACCGCGGCGGCCGGGTCCACCGTGTGCCCGCTCGCGAACCGGAACAGGCTGACGGTCGGGTCGCGCATGGGGTGATCGTCGTGGCAGGCGGGAGCGGACGCTACCAAGGCGATGTCGGTGCGGGGGCCGCCGAAAATAACCCTTCCGCCTCAATGCCCCCCCTCCCCCCAGGTGCGGGGCAAACAGTCTCGATGATAAAGGGTTGTTTGAGACCTGCTCGGGGAGCCATCACCTTTCCAAAACCTTGGTCTCGTTCATCGCTTCGCCCGGCGCTCCGCATCGAGCCCGAAGGTGCGGGGACAGGTCCGCGCGACCGGACCGGCGGCCGCGCCATCGCGCACATCGGCGGGAACGGCTCCATGTCCTCGAAAGCCAGCCCGCGCGCTCCGATCGGCCAGCGCGATCCTGGCCGCCCCGGCCCGCCGATGGCGGCGATGCCGGCGGGTGCGTTTCCGATCGCGAAAACCGGCTGAGGGAGCGCCTGTGCGATCTCCGGGGCCGCCGGCTCGTCGTCGCGTGCCCGCCGTGCAACCGGCGCGGCACCTACGACCTGGCGCGCCTCCGGCAGCGGTTCGGCGACCACGCCGACCTCTACGACGTGTATCTGCGTCTCACCCGGACGTGCGGCCGCCGGCAGGCGGTCGGCCCCCGGGAGCCGGCCCGGTCCGGCCGGACGTGTCGCGCCATGATCGGCGTCGAGGGCGGCGACGGGCGCACGGGATTGCCGTCCCGCACGTGACCTTTCGACGGCGATCGCGGGTCGGCCGCGGCGAGGCGGCAGAGCGGGTGAGGTCGCAACGGCCTCGAGCCGCCGAGCCTTCGGACGGGATCGGCAAGTTCGCCGCCCGAGCATGGAGGCCGCCCGACGACATGGACGGGGGCGGCGCTCCGAATGACCCCTGCGTTGCCGACCGCCTGCTCGCGACGATCCTGCGCTGGGTCGACGCCCGGGGTGATCGCGGCGGCTATGCCCGCCGTTCCGGCATCGCGGCGGCCGACAGACGGGGGCGACTTCGAGCCGGCGGGCATCGGTGGTCCTATGACGCGTCGGCCGGGCGATGCCGCATCGTCGCGCCGACGATCCGGCGTTCGTGCTCGGTTCGGGCGCCAGACCCGAGCCTGTTGCTCTCCGGGTGACGCTCAGGGCGCCCGGCGCGCGAGCCAAGCGGTTCCAAGACCGAGCGCCAACGCGCCGACGGCCCACGCGATTAGGAGGTAATTGTGCGGGTCCATCACCGGAGTCCCTTCAGGAGGCTGCGTGCCGCTGAATGTGGGCTGGTGCCGACCGCCAAGCAAACGCGGGACGTCGCCCCTGTGCCGACGGCGACGGACGGATCGACCGAGCCCGGCGGCCTCCGGGCGAACGCGGGCGCGAGACCTCCCGCGGCGAGGGCCGCCACCGCGACGCCGTTCAGGCCGAGGGAGTGTCAGGCCGCCAGGGCGAGGACGGCGGTTTCCCCGCCGGTCGGGGCGACGGTGTCTTTGGCTCCGAACAGGAGTTGATAGATCGCGGCAGGGGTGCGGGCGTGACCATTGCCGTCGACGATCCGGACGTCGGCCAGGCCCGAGGCCTGCAGCGATAGGCCTTGCTCCAGAGCGTCCAGCATCGAGTTGTAGTGATGCGAAAACCGTTGTGCCGATATGCGAGCGGTGACGGTGAAGTTCACGGACGCCAATCCTGACTGTCGAACTCGGCCGGCGGCCGCATGGCCGTGATCCGAGTCATCGTGATGAAGAGGAAGAGGATCGCTGGACAGGGCCGGCGCGGCTTTGGATTCGCCTCGTCGCCCGACGGCCTCCGTATCGTTGCAGATAGAGGCGGTTCGTTGACGAAAACTTAGCCCAGTATGGCAGGGACGTGTCTTTTGCGATGGGGATGCTGTCGTGACCCGGAAACCGCTGCTCGATCAGGTCGACGCCATTCAGATGGCGCGCACGTATTGCCGTCTTGTGAAAGCCGATCCCGACGCGGTCGTCGCGGGCGACTTCGTCGACGCGACCGGCCAGCGGCGCCGCGTCAGCAAAGCCCGTTGGCGCTGGTATCGGGACATCGCCGAAGCGCCGGCTCCGAAGCCGCCGGAGACCGGCGCGTCGGGAGAGGCTGCCGAGGCCTGAGCTTGGCCGGAAAAGCGCCGAAGGACGCGGTTCTCACAGGTCGGTTCGGGTTTTCACGGATCGCGGCTCGGCGGACGGGCGCAGCTATGTCCTCGCTGCCATCAGGTCGTGCGTCAGGACGGTCAACTTCCCGATCAGGCCGGTGATGTCGGCCCCCTTGCACGACCACTGCGTGCCGACCGCCTCGCCATCTGCGGACACGGACACGACGGCGACCGATCGCAGCTTGCCTTCGCGAGCCAGGACGAGCTGGTCCTGCAGCACGGCGATGATCGAGGCGGTGTCCGCGTCCGCGACCGCGGCAGAGATCCGGGCGGGAAAGGGCACGACGGCGCCTGCGTTTGCCTGTTCGTTCGTGCTCATCGCGACCTCGCCTTGCCTCGCTGGATGCGCAGAGACCTGGGTGATCGCTTGGGACAGAGTGTGGCAGCTTGTCCGTGTCGGCGAACGTCGATGCCGAGTGTGGCTGCCAGAGCACGGTGCGGCTGCCGGAGCACCAACCATCCGGTCGGCCCCGCGCGACGCTTCGCCCAGCCTCGTCTCGCACATCGGCGCCGATCCGCCTTCCCGATCGCCCGATGCCGGCCGATCGGCACGACGGGCAGCCTGCTCCCCGTCGATATCGGCCACCATGTCGGGATCGCCGTCATGCAGGCCGCGATCCGCGTGCGCGACGACCGCGTTTCCCGCGCGTCCCCATTCCATGCCGAAAGATCCGCATGACCATGACCGATCCGACGCCGGCCAGCCTGCGCGACGCGATGGCCTGCACCCTCTACGAGCACGACAGTGCGGAGATCGCCGGTGCGCCGCCCTGGATCGGCGATCGTCTGGACCGCGAGCATCCCGGGCTGCGCGCGCGCTATCTCGGGCGCGCCGATGCCCTCTTGGGCGGCCCCATCGCCGGGTTGCTCGCCCTGTTGGCGCGCCAGGGCGAGGAACGCCGGATGGTCGAGGAGGAGGTGAACGTCCTGCGCCGCCAGCGCATGGGTCCGGAGCGCGAGCGCGAACTGCTGGAAGCCAACAACCGGATGCTCGAGCGCGCCCGGGCCTCCGCGGCCGCCCAGGCCGCTGCGGAGGCGGCCCTGCCCCTGATGCAGCGCGAGCGCGACGTCGCGCGGGAAGCGGAGACCTTCTGGCAGCAATTCGCCTTCGACGCGGACGATCTGGCCACCCAGCGCCTGGTGAAGCTCACCGCGGAGCGGAACGCAGCCGAGCGCATGGCCATTCTCGAGCGCGCCCAGCGTGAACGGGTCGAGACCGCCCTGCGGCTGTTCGCGGATCGGGCCGACACGATGCCGAAGGAGGGCTGGGTCTCGGATCTGGCCGGGATGAACCGCGACATGCCGCTGTGGTGGTTCCATGCCGCGCGCGTCGCCCTGGAGCGGGCGGAGCCGAAAGCGGCGGACGATCATCCGCGGTGACGCAGGCCCCCGGCTGGGATCGCGTCGATGGCCGGGACCCGCGCCCTCTCCTTTGATGACGATCGCTTGGGTCGGCCGCTGCGAGGGGCGCCATGCGTGAAGCCGCCGGCACGCCGGGGTGCGGAACCTCCGCGAGCGTCCGGGCGCCAGGTGCCGGAAACTCGATCCCCCATCTGGAGGATGACGGCCGGTCCTGACTCGTTCACGCAGGAGGCCCGAGATCACCTTGGCCCGGCCGGAGACTTCCGCGCCGGGCCTTTTTGCGCCCCCCGCCGTGCTCTCCCGGCCCCCGGTCGGAGCACGGGCGACGGCCGGAGCGTCAGCGGATTCCGCGGGGGACCGGGCCGTCGCGCCTCGCGGACGCACCGTCCTTCCCCGCGGCAAGGCCCTCGCGGCGAGGCGGGAACGGACGCGGCGCCGGGCCCGGGCCCGGTCCCGGCACGCCGCGTCAGCGTCTCAGGTCGGCGGTCCGCTTCCGGGCCGACGGGGCGGCGTTCCGGTTCTGCGCCTCGTCCATCACGTCGCCGATCTTGTCGCCGACCGCGATCACGATCGCCGTCGAGGCGGCGCCCTCGGCGGTCTCGGAATGGAAGCGGCCGAGGGTGTCGGTGAGGCGCTGCTCGATGGTGCTCAGCACCGTCCGCGCGGCCGCGGCGTTCGCGGTCATCATCACGCCGGCGAGGTCGCAATAGGCCTCGCGCAGCAGGTGGAACGCCAACCTGTCGACGGCCTGCGCGTCCTCCGGGCTCAGATCCTTCATGGGGTATCCCGTCGGCCTGCCGGCGGCGCAGGCATCGCTTCAAACGCAGGGCTTCGCTGCGAACAGCCCATCGCTTCGAACAGGGCATCGCCTCGAACGCGGCCACGGTCTCGAACGGACGACCTTCGATCGGCCGCCCGATGCCGCCCTGCAACCGGTACGCCTGTGCGGCTAGGAAGGGAATGCGCCGGCTCCTCCGTCGCGGAATTCCGCCGCGAGGGCGTCGGAGGCCAGGTTCTTGGACTTCGCCTCGATCTCGAAATCCGCCCATTCCATGTGGCGCCCGACCAGGGCGTTCAGGGCCCTGTTCCACATCATGTCCGAGTGGGCGGCG
>NZ_VRUV01000133.1:0-9773 GCF_008039455.1 Methylobacterium sp. WL116 | reverse complement strand
AGCCCCTCGACCCGGGCGTCGGCGCTGAGGTCGAAGCGGTCGGCCGCGGTGGGCTCGGCCGCGAGCCGGGCTTCGACGAGGTCCAGGGCGCTGTCCCGGGTGCGCAGGCCGGCGGCCTTCAGGCTGCCCGCCACGTGCGGCCGGGCGAGCGGGCCTTTCAGGCTACCGTCGAACACCAGGGTCTTGAGCTCGCTGTCGGCGGCCCGGGTCACCCCGCCCTCGGTCGGCACGGCGCGGGCCTGGAGGGTGAAGTCGGCGTTCCGTGCCACGTCCAGGGTGCCGCGCGCGTCGAGGCGGGCGGTCCGCGAGGTCAGCTCGAGCCGGTCGATCCTGAGCGCGCCGCCATCGGAAAACCCGAGGGCGCCGTCGAGCTTGGTCGTGCCGGAGAACACCGCCGCGGCCGGGCCTGGAAGCAGGCCCTCGATGCGCGCGGCGAGGTCGAGGGCGAGGCGCCGCTCGGCCCCGACCCGCGAGATCCGGGCGCCGCCCTGGGCGCCGATGGTCTCGCCGGCGGAGAAGTCGAGGCGGGCGTTCCAGGCGTCCAGCGTCCCGCGGCCGTCGAGGTCGAGGTCGACAGGCGGGGCGCCGGGCATGTTCAGGCCCCTGGAGAGCAGGCCGCCGGCCGGCTCGTTCAGGGTCGCCTTCAGCTCCAGGCGCTCGCCGTGCGGCACGAACAGCAGCTTGAGGCCGAACCGGCCGCCGGCATCCTGGCGCTGCACCGCCGCGTCGAGGTCGAGCCCTTCGGACGGCGCGCCGAGCTTCGCCCGGCCCTTGGCCGAGAGCCGCGCCGGCTGCCCGGCGAGCCCTTCGCCGAGGACGAGCTCGGCGAGCGAGAAGTCCTTGATCTCGACCTTGACCGGCAGGTCCGGCAGCAGGGTGCCGTCGGGCTCTGGCGTCGCGGCGACGGCGGAGGGCACCGGGCGCCGCAGCACGTCGAGCCGGCCGACCTCGAGGGTGTCGACCTCGAGCCGGCCGGAGAGCAGCGCGAGGCGGCGCCAGACGATGCGCGCCCGGTCGAGCTTCAGCCAGACCCCGTCGCGGTCGCTGATCGCCACGTCGCGGATCGTGGCGTCCGACGAGAGGGCGCCGTCGACCGCGCCGATGGCGACGCGCGACGACGGGGTGGAGAGCGCGCGCGACAGCAGCCCGCCGAGCATGGTCTTCTCGGCCTCGTCGGCGGCCTGGGTGACGGCCGCGGGCGCGGCGAGGCCGAGGACGAGCAGGATCGCGACGGCGACGCGGATCCCTCCCCCCCCTGCGGGGGGAGGGAGAACGCGCGCGAACCGATCCCGTATCCCCATCAGAACGACTGCCCGAGGCTGATGTAGAGGGCGACCGGGCGCTCGTGGTTGCCCTTGATCCGGTCGAGGGGGAATGCGACGTCGACGCGGATCGGGCCTATGCCGGTGTAGTAGCGAAGCCCGAGGCCCACCGCGGTGCGGATGCGCTCGTCGAAGTCGGGGAGCGAGCCGGCGAACGCCGTGCCCGCATCGAAGAACGGCACCACGCCGATCGTGTCGGTGACCTTGATCCGGGCCTCGAACGAGGCTTCCAGCAGGCTTCGGCCGCCGACCGGCAGGTTGAACGGCCCGCGCGGGCCGAGCGTGCGATAGGGGAAGCCGCGCACCGAGCCGCCGCCGCCGGCGAAGAAGCGGATGTTGGCCGGGATGTCCTCCAGGCTCGCGCCGGAGATCGAGCCGAAGCCGAGGCGGCCGGCGAGGATGTACCGCGCGTCCTCGTCCAGGGCGTAGTAGGTCGAGCCCTGCGCCTTGGCGACGAAGATCGACGGATCGGAGCCGAGGAAGCCGGCATAGGGCGTCGCCGAGGCCGTCAGCCGGACGCCCCTGGTCGGGTCCAGCAGGTTGTCGGTCGAATCGTAGGACACCGAGACCGGGATGCCGACCAGGCGGTAATCGACCTTGCCGAGCGCGTCCTGGGCGCGGCCCGCCTGCCCCTCGACGCCGACCTGCGCGTAGAACGTGTCCGAGAAGCGGTGGCGGACGCCGAGCGTCCCGCCGGCGGCGTCCGCGACGTAGCTCTGCTGCGCCTCGCGACCCGCGAACAGGTTGGCGATCAGGTCGTTGCGGGTGCCCCAGAGCGCCGGCTTCACGAAGGTGGCGGACAGGCGCCCGCCGAGCCCGTTCGACTCGATGCCGGCGAGCTTGCGCTGCGTGGCGTAGAGATCGTTGCCGAGGTAGAACAGGTCGGCGTCGAGCCGGATCGTCTCGCCGCCGCCGAACAGGTTGCGGTTGGCGTAGGTCGCGCGGATGCCGGGGCCGTCGACGGTGGAGTAGCGGGCCGAGACGCCGATCAGGTTGCGGTCGCGCTCGGTCACGTCGACGAAGATCGGCAGGTTGCCCTGCGCATCCAGCGCCTCGCCCTCGCGCACCCGCACCGAGCCGAGGCCCTCGACCTTCACCAGCGCCCGGCGCATGTCGGTGAGCGCCTTCGGCGAGTACGGGTCGCCCGGCTCCGCGTCGATGAAGGAGCGCACCACCGCCGGGTCGATGTCCTTCGTGCCGCGGACCGTGACCGCGCCGAGGCCGGCCTGCGGGCCGGGATCGACGGTGAAGGTCACGTCCATGACGTGGGCGGCGTCGTCCACGACGGGATCGCGCGACACCACCTTGGCGAAGGGGTGGCCGCGCTCGCGGAAGCGGTCGACGATCTTCGCCTCGCGGGCGAGCACGAGGCTGGAGCGCGCCGGCGTCTCGTCGTCGACGCGGGTGAAGCGCTTCGGCAGCACCTCCTCGGGGAAGGCGGCGCCTTGCGGGTCGCGTACGGTGACGGTGCGCAGGGTGTAGAGCGGCCCGGCATCGACCGCGATGCGGACCGGGACCAGGGTGCGGGCGCGCTCGGCATCCGCCGCCCGCGCGGCGGCGATCAGCGAGGCCTCGCCGCCGAGCACCACCTCCTCGATCCGGACGGTGACACGGCCCGCGTAGTAGCCGTAGCCGGAGAGCGCGTCGGGCAGGCGCCGCAGGTCGGCCTCGGCGCGGCGCACCAGCCCTTCCCCGTCCGGCGGCGGCTCGCGGCGCAGGCGGTGGAGGGTCGAGGTGTCCTCCAGCGTCTTCTCCAGGTCGGAATCGTCGGTGCCCTGGATCTTCAGCGCGTAGGGCAGCGCGGTGGCGCTCGGCGCCAGGGGCTCCTCCTCGGAGCCGAACAACCCGAACAGGTCGAAGGCCGCGGCCGGCGAGGCGGCCAGGGACAGGCCGGCGGCCATGACGGCGCCGGCGAAGGCGCCGTTGCGGCCGCGCGGGACGGTGGTGGCGCGATCCGGGTTCCGTCGCGTCACGCGCAGGGGCCGGCCGTCCGCTGCACGTCCGCGGCGTGCGGAAATTCCGTCGCGCTCATCTCGAAGTCCCCCCTCGTCGCGATGCCGATCATGCCGGAGCAGGCCTTAAGGAAGGCCGCTGCCGGTGGTCCCCCGCCCGAGCCGGATCCGGGGTGATCGGGCGCCGGACCCTCCGTCCGGACCCCATCGCGCACCGGGCCGAACCTAGACGGCCGGGCCGGCTGCGGCAACCTTCGGCGGGCTTCGCAGGGGGCGGCGCCGGGACTGTCGGCCGGACTCTTGTCAGACGGCAGGCCGCGACCTAACTCCAGCGTGCGTCGATGCTTGCCGGCCGCCGCCGGGTTGCTCCGCCCGCTGTCCCTTTAGCCACTTGCAAGGGCGTCGCTTCGACTGACATTCCATCTCGACATCCAACCTGCTTCGCCCACCCCCGCGCGTGGACAGCCGCTCGGGCCGGCAGGCTCAACACATCGATACGACGGAGGTAGGCGCCATGAGCACGGGCACCGTGAAATGGTTCAACGAGACCAAGGGTTACGGCTTCATCCAGCCGGATGACGGCGGCAAGGACGTGTTCGTCCACATCTCCGCCGTCGAGCGCGCCGGCATGCGCAACCTGATCGAGGGCCAGAAGCTCTCCTACGAGATCGAGAACGACCGGCGCACCGGCAAGCAGTCGGCCGGAAACCTCCAGGCGGCCTGATCCGCGACAGCGACGCCTCCGGACGGAGCGGTCCGGGGGCGTCGATCGTCCCGCTGCGGCATATCCGCATCTGTCCCTGGATTTGCGACGGCGCGACGACGATTGTCACCCATCGCGGCGATTTCCGAATGCAGCTCAGGTTGCACGCCGCCCATCCGTCGGTCATTGGCTTTTTCGATTCGCCGCGAGGCGGAATCAGGCTTGCCGAATCCGATTTGCTGAAGGGCCCGTTCCCCCGGCCCCGTCCCGCGGATTGATCCGTCGCGGACGCTCCCGAAACCCGAAGTGAGACACCGTACGAGAAAGGTCAGATGAGCGCATTCGACTATCGTAATTTCGACGACCGCCGCCAGAATTCCGCAGCCGCCAAGGCTGCCCTGCTCGCCAAGTTCAAGGCGCGCCCCCCGGCCGACGACCCCGAGATGATCGCCAAGGCTAAGGCCCGGGCCGAGCTCGTCCAGGCCCGCGAGACCCGTCTCCGCGAGCGCGAAGCCGCCCGCATCGCCGCCGAGAAGCAGGCCGCGGAAGAGAAGCGCGCCCGCGAGGAGGCCGAGCTCGCCGCCCAAATCGCCCGCGAGGCCGCCGAGGCCGCGGCGTTGCAGGAGCGCAAGGCCGCCGAGCTCGCCGCGAAGAAGGAACTCCGCGACGCCCGCTATGCCGCCCGCAAGGCCAAGGTGAAGACCAAGCGCTGACGCGGACGCCGCGTCGTATCGGCCGCCAGACAGCGCCGTCCGCCCGCCGCGGACGGCGTTGCCGTTTCTTCCGGACCTTCGCGCCTCGCGCGGCCGTCCCGCCTGTCCGCAGACCGCCGAAGAGGAAACATGATCGAGCGGCATTTCCGACGGCGTGCGTGCCGGGCCGGCATCGGGCTGGCCGCGATGCTCGTCACCCCCGCGCTCGCGCAGCCGGACGATCGGGTCGCGGCCTGCGATACCCTCGTGTCGCTCCGCCTCCTTACGACCGCCGCCCCCGACCGCGCCGCCGCCCTCGCCCAGGCCGGCAGCCGGCCCGGCTGCAAGGCGATCCGGCGCGCCGACGTCGGCGCGGTCGAGCACCGCGCGATGATCGGCGGCGCGCCGTTCGAATGCCTCGCGGTGAAGGGCGAGCCGGCCTGCCTCTGGGTTCAGCCTTGAGGAGCTGAAGTCAGGATGACGGCCTGCGGGTCGGTCGATGCGTCGCGCCGAGATGCGGGGAGGCGCCGGCAGCCGTCCTGCTTCGGCTCACCCCGGCGGCGGGCGCATCGCCGGGACCGTCGTCGACGCCTCACCCCCATCGGGGCGGGTCGGCCTCAGACGCTGAGCGGCGCGCCGATGCGGGCACGCAGCTGAAGCCGCAGGTTCTCGTTGGCGTTGCCCTCGGCGTCGAGGGCCGACATCAGGCGCAGGAGCTGGCTGATCGGCGTGGCGCGGCCCTGGACCGCCTCCGCGATCCGCTCGTGGAGAGGCCTGTCGCTGCAGGGATTCCAGGTCTGTACGCTGGTCTCGGCCGTCTGACGCATGATCCGCCCCGTCCTTAGAAGGATCCCAGGAAGTTCCGGCGGGGTGGCTACGCCTTTCGCGCCACCCGCGCCAGTCTTATCCTGCGTTGTCCGTAGCCGGCGCGAGACCGCGTCGCATCCGGGCCACACGCATGCCAGGATTGCGGGGACAATTGCGGGCGCGCACCGGATTCGACGTCAGATCGTCTTGCGCTTTGCCAGCGGCGAGGATTCGAAGTCTTCGAGCAGGTGCTGTGGGCTGCGATAGATCGCGATGCAGCCGGCCGCCTTCAGGTCGGTTTCGGGGAACCCGCCGCACAGCAGGCCGACGGTGGCGAGCCCGGCCTTGCCGGCGGCCTGCGCATCGTAGGGCGTGTCGCCCAGGACCACGATCTCGGCGCGGTCGATGCCTTCGAGCCGCTTCAGCGCCGCCTCGAAGATGTCGGGATGGGGCTTCGAGCGCTCGGCGTCGTCCGAGCTCGTCGCCGCGTCGACGAGGTCCGCGATGCCGAGCACGTCCTGGTAGTGCTCGACCTCGCTGCGCTTGCCCGAGGAGGCCAGCGCGATCGTCGTGCCGTCGGCGCGGATCCGCTCGAACAGGGCGCGCACGCCCGGGAACGGCTTCACCCGGTCGCGGTAGGCGCGCTTGAACAGGTCGGAGCGGTAGGCCTCGATCGCCTCGCCCTGGTCGCGCAGCTGCGCCTCCGACAGGAAGACCGGCATCAGCTCGTCGCCGCCCTTGCCGATCTGGCTGCGGACCTTGGCGACGTCGGTCTCGACGCCGAAGTGGCGGAAGGCCTCGACCCAGGCCTCCGCGTGAAGGTCGACGCTGTCGAGCAGCGTCCCGTCGATGTCGAAGATCGCGGCTTTCATCGGCTCAGCGCGGGATCGGGACGAGGCGCAGGCCGTCGTCGGGCAGCAGGTTGCGCGTGGGGCCGCCGGTCTGCTGGCCGCGGCCCTGCTGGTAATAGGGCAGCTCCGGCCGCCGGTCGTTGTCGCCGCCGGAATCGTAGGCCCAGGCCGGCTGCCAGGGCGCGCGGCCGCCGACGGTGATCGGCACGGTCTCGCCGAGCGGGCCAGCCGGCGCGCGGTCGCGATAGACCTGCGCCTGCGCGGCGGCCGGGACGGCGAGCAGGGCGAGCAGAAGGCCGGCTGTGCGGAGCGTCATCGGGTCCTCGTGTCGGAAAGGGCGGCGCGCGGGGCGCGCGCGTATCCCGGCCGGTGCAGGGTTCTCGTCGGACAACGGCACAGCTTCGCCGCCGTTCCACGGCCCTCGTCGCGGACTCACGCCGCCGGCGCCTCCGTCCGCGGATGGACGTGCCAGACATAGGCGCACAGGAGCGCCACCGGCACGCCGATCAGCGCCGTGCCGACGAAGAACCAGGCGAAGCCGACATCGGCGATGATGAAGCCGGAGGCGCCGGCCAGCAGGCTGCCGGGGAGCGCGCACAGCGAGGTCAGCAGCGCGTACTGGCTGGCAGCGTGCTCGCTCGCGGCCAGCGACGACATGTAGGTGATCAGCACGATCGAGGCGAAGGCGTAGGCGAAGCTGTCGACGCTGACGGCGATCGCGAAGGTCCAGAACGCCGCTCCCCCGTCACCGCCGTGGATCGCGAGGTAGGCGAGCGCGAGGTGCGAGGCCGAGCCGAACACGGTGCCCGCGACGAGGCTCGCGAGGATCCCGATCCGCGGCACGACGAAGCTCGCCAGGAACGTGCCGGCCAGCGCGACGCCGAAGCCGAACAGCTTGGTCACCGTGGCGATGTCGGTGTTGGAGTAGTGCAGGCTCTTGAACAGCGGCATCGCCATCGCGCTCGACACGTAGCCGGGCATGCGGAAGCCCGCGACCATCACGAGGATCGGCACCGCCATCGGCCCGAGCCGCGTCACCAGCTCGCGGATCGGCGCGACCACGGTCTCGACGAAGCCGGCGCGCTCGTGCGTCGCGGGCCGGGCGGGTTCCGGCTCGGGGGCGATCAGGGCCGCGATCATCCCGGGCGCCATCAGCACGGCCATGCACAGGTAGGCGGCGCGCCAGCCGTAGGCGTCGGCGAGGTAGAGCGCCCCGGCGCCCGCCGCGAGGTTGCCGACCCGCCAGCCGACCTCGGCGAAGGACGACATCAGCGCCTGCCGCTCGGGCGCCACCGCGGTGATGCGCCAGCCGTCGATCACCACGTCCTGGGTCGCGCCGGCGAATCCCAGCGCCAGCGAGAACACCACCGTCCAGGCGAGGAAGTCGGCCGGGTCGCCGAAGGCGATGCCGGCGAGCGTCAGCGCCACGCCGAGCTGCGTCGCCACGATCCAGCCGCGCCGCCGCCCGAGCCAGCGCCCGAGGATCGGGGCGTCGTAGCGGTCGAGGAACGGCGCCCAGAGGAACTTGAACTTGTAGGCCAGCGTCAGCTCGCTCAGCAGCCCGAGGATGCCGATCGGCACCTTCGCCTCCGACAGCCACGCCGACTGCGTGACGTAGACCAGCAGGAACGGAAGCCCGGAGCTGAAGCCGAGCCCGAGCATCGCCACGATGCGGCGATCCGCGAGGTGGGTCAGGACCGACGGCTTGGCGGATGCGGGCGCGTCGGCCCCGCTCACGGCGTCTGGCATGCGAACCACAACCCCTGGCTTACGGAGATTCGGGGATCCGTCCCTCGCGCCTGCAGGATCGGCGTATCCCGCATCCGGGGCCATCCGGGAAGGGGGCATCCGGGAAGGTGCCGAGCGGGTCCTCGAAACGGCAAGAGCCCGCCCCTCGGTCGAGGGGCGGGCTCTTGCGGTCGAGTTTCGAGGCCTCGGCGGCGGCTCAGTGCAGGCTGGCGCCGGTCGTGGCGCGGGCGGCTTTTGGCTTGGCGGCGAGGCTGGCGGCCGCGAGCGCCTTCGGAGCCTTGGGGGCCGCGATCTTGGACGCCGCGGCCTTCGGGGCCGGCTTGGCGGCAGCGGTCTTGCTGGCAGCGGTCTTGCCGGCAGCGGTCTTGGCGGCAGGCTTCGCGGCGGCCTCGGCGGGCTTCGCAATGGCCTTGGCGCGGCTGGCGCGGGGCTTCAGGGTCTTGGCCGGGCTCGGGGCGAGGCTGGTCTCGGCGACGGCCTCGATCGTCAGGATCGGCGCGGGCGCGGCGATCTCGGCTTCGGCGCGCAGCCAGTGGGCGTCCGCCCGGCCGTGGATGCGGCCTTCGTCCTCCCAGATGTAGTAGGCGCGCTCGCGCACCCGGTGCTCGATCAGGTCCATGTCTCGTCTCCCGTTGCTGTCCCGGGGAAACGATGAAAGCCGGTGGTTAAGGCAGGGTTAACGGGTGTTGCGGTGCGAAGCCGGCGCGAATCCGTGCGCCAGCGCGGGGTCGTCAGCGCTTCGACAGGCGGAGCGCGTTCGCCCGGACCTTGCGCCGGTAGCCGGCGATGACCTTGGCGGTCGAGGCGCCGGACGCCATTATCAGCGCGGCTTCGCCCGCCGCCACGACCTTCTCGGTGACCATGCGCTGCGCCTCGGCCTGGCCGACGGCCCCGCCCGCCGAGAGCATCATCAGCCGCATGCCGATCACCTGCTGCGATTCGAACGCCAGCATCGTGGCGTCCATCCCGAGCTTGAACCAAGAACCGTACATGCGTTGACACTCCAGGCGAGGCGCGCGCGACGAGCGGCACCGGCGCGCCGCGGGTTCCCTCCGCGCGGCACCGGTGCCGTATCCGGCCCGACGAGAAAGAGGGGCTTCAGTCGAAGCTGCGGCCCTTGGCGGCCGAGCCGCCGAGGCTGATCTTCTTGGCAGGCCCGCCGAGGCTGACCTTCTTCGGCTTGGGCGCGCCGGCCTCGACCACCGGGACGGGGGCGGGCGCGGGCTTGAGGTGCGCCTGCCCGTGGATCACCGATCCGACCTCGCCGGCGACCCGGATCAGGTCCTCGCGCTCGCAGGCGCGGGCCACCTTCAGGCCGAGCTGGTGCATGTGGCTCTTGCCGTAGAGGTAGGCGGCGAGCTGTGCCCGCTTCAGCGGCGCGATGCCGGCGACGATCTCGGGGAAGTCGTACTCGTCGGCCCGGTAGACCTCGCCGAGCAGTTCCAGGGAGACCGGGCAGGCGGCATCGGGCTCGGCGCCGCTGGTCGGATGGGCTTGGGTCATGGATCACCTCGGGTCGATGTCGGGTCCGCGGCGGGGCCGGCGGCCGCGTCGGGGGAAGGTTCGGCCGGAGCGAGCGCGGCGCATGGTCACCGAGAAGGTCGTGGCGGCGGGCGAAGCCGCGCTGATAATGGCGTCCGGCGCCTCGACCGCCAAGGTCATCGCCGGCTACCGGCGCAAGGTCCGGGCGAACGCGC
>NZ_VRUV01000132.1:0-9801 GCF_008039455.1 Methylobacterium sp. WL116 | reverse complement strand
GGCCCGCACCGCACGGCGCAGGGCCGTGCGTGCCTTGACCTGGGTCGGGCCGGGCTTCGGAGCGGGCGGGCGCTGCCGCGTGATCGGGGCGTCGATGTTCAGGGGCGGCAGGGCGGATGCAGGCCCCTGCTGCGCCTCGGCGCTGCCGACCGAGCCGACCGCGACGGCGCAGGCAACGCCGATGACGCCCTTCTGCTCCTTGAGCTTCGCGTAACGCCCATCGGCAGCAGGACGCAGCGACTTTGGAATACGAGATGAGCTCTGCACGATCTTCCGACCCCCCGGCACCCGCAGCGCCAGTCGTCGGGCGATGCGATGGCCTCAAAGGGCTCGGGAAAGATCTTCCGTCAACGAACGAATGTTGGAACAGAACCAAACTATGGCTGATTTCCGAGGCCGAACGACGATCATCGGCCCGATCGGAGATCGGAACTATTCCAGGTTGACGGATGGGATGCCGACGAGTTCCCCGGAATGACCATTCCCGGCAGGCCGTTGGGTCCGATTTCCGAATTGGAATAGGTCCAAGGCATCGCTAAGACCTTCTCGTCCCGCCCCGCGTGTTGCTGGGGAGACACAATTCACACCGATCGCGTCGCGGCTCGGATTAAAGCGCGCCCATCGCGGGCGCCGCCGCGTCCGCCGGACGCGGCGCGGTCCGTCCTGCCTGCGCCGGTGATTCCGGATCGCAGGACCCGTTCAATCCTGGCTCGGCGGCTTCATCAGCGAGAACAGCTCGTCGATCGCGTGGAGTGCGGTCGCTCGCACGTGGCCCTCGTCCTCCGCCCCGGTGATCCGGATGCCGCTCACCACGGCGCGGATCTCGTCGCGAAAATCCGAGAGGAAGCCGACCGGGTAGCGGTTCTCGCTCGCCATCCGGGCGATGACGCCGGTGAGCAGGATCTGCAGCCCGAGAACCCGGCCGTTGAGTTCGTCCATCGTCGTCCCCCGTCCCAGGCACGCGCTGCGCCATCCGGGCGCCGGATCGCCGAGCGATCCATCCGGACGGTCGCGAATGCGACGTGCACGGTCCGATCTATCCCAAAAGCGGGACGCCTCTGGAAGCGGCATCGTCACGTGGGTGCGGACGTGCGGACCGTCCGGCATCGTGGGCATGACGCCAGCTACCGCTTCGACGACCGACGCCGCGGACGGGGTCGAGAGCACGGGCCGTGGCGCGCAGCCGCATCGGCGCCTAGGGGCGCTCCGTGTGCGCGTCAGCCGAGAACCGCTCGCCCTTTCGAACGGCGTGCCGGCGACGATGCGGTGGCGGCGCAGGGCGCGTGGCATGGCGAGGCGTTCGCGATTGCGACGAGCCTTGAGAGGCGCGGTCGCCCCCGCTGGGTCGTGGAGCGGACCCATGCCGGGTTCGACCGCTTCCGTCGCCTGCCCGTCCGCTCCAAGCGACGCGCCGACATCCACGACGCCTTCACTGCCCTCGCCGCAAGCCTCATGACCCGCAACCAGATCTGACGGGTCTGTTAGGCGCTTCAAGATCGGCATAATTTCTTATGTAAAGATCGAAGCAGATATACTGTCTTATTACCTTCGTTCTGTGAATATTTTCAGTATTAACTCGATGTAAGGACTGCGCGCCGGCGCAACGGGCGCGAGCCGCAAAAGTACGATCTGCGAAGAATCGAGCGAGGCTGTTAACGGCTTGTTCGAACCCCGGAAAATAAACCTGACGGCATCGCGCGCCGGATCTGCGATCGGCGGACGCGCGCATATCGGGGGGCGAAGCATGGCCGAGCAGACGACGGGCATCTGGTATTTTGGCAATCCGATGATCGACAGCCTGAACGTCGGGCGAGCCTGGATCGGACCGGACCTGACCTACAGCTTCGCCTACAGCGACATCAACGGCAACGGCGTCCCGGACATGGACGAGGGCGACTGGAAGCCGTTCTATCGCGAGATCATCGCAAATATCGAAAGCTTCACCGCCTTGCGCTTCACCGAGGTCGCATGGGGCGGCAATCTGAGCTTCAGGCTCGAGGAAGGCGGCGGCTGCGAATCGGTGCTGCCGTGGGTGGGCGTGACCAGCGCCGACAGCGTCATCGGCATCAACGCCAATGTGGCCGGATCGGCCGCGGCGGTGCGGCTGGGCACCTACTCGGAAACATGGTTCCACGAGACCGGCCATGCCCTGGGCCTCAAGCACACTCACGACCTCGATTTCGGAAATGTCCTGGATGGCGCGACCTGGGCGGGCGATCCCGGCAGGCATCAGCTGAATTCTCAGCTGTACTCTGTGATGACCTACACCTCGCCGTTCCTGGGCGAGGACAACCCGTTCACACCCTGGGTCGATTACGGAACGCCGCTCAACGCCCAGCCCGGCTCTTATGCCGCGATCGACATCGCAGCGCTGCAGGCCATGTACGGCCGGTCCGAAAACGCCACCGGCGACACCGTCTATCGCTTCGGCGACGACGTCGACTTCAACCACGGATATACGACGATCTGGGATACCGGCGGCATCGACTCGATCGCGTACGTCGGCGACGCCCGTTCCAAGATCGATCTGCGCGCCGCGACGCTGAAGGAGGAGATCGGCGGCGGCGGCTGGGTGAGCACGTCCGAGACGTTCACCGGCGGCTTCACCATCGCCAACGGCGTCACGATCGAGAACGCGGTCGGCGGCCACGCGGCCGACATCCTGATCGGCAACGATGTCGCCAACCGGCTCGATGGCGGCGCCGGCGACGACAAGCTGACCGGCAATGGCGGCGACGACGCGCTCGTCGGCGGCACGGGCTTCGACACGGCGGTGTACGCGGGCAACCGCGCGGATTACACCGTGATCTGGAATCCCGCCGCGTTGAACGCCGGCTTCTCGATCCGCGGCGCGGCGACCGGCACGGATACGCTCAGCGGCATCGAGATGCTGTCGTTCGACGACGGCACGGTCGCGGTCGCCGACCTGATGGCTGCGTTGCGCGCGCGCGGAGGCGTCGGGCAGCAGGAAACCGTCATTCCGGCCGTGCTGGCCGCCGACATTCACGGCGCCTTCACCGCCACCGCCCAGGCCCGGTTCGACGATCCCGCCGGCGGCACGTGGCAGCGCGTGTTCGACTTCGGCAACGGCCCCGGGCAGGACAACGTGTTCCTGGGCCAGCGCGCCGACAGCACCGACATGATGTTCGCGATCTGGCGCGACGGCCGGCCCTACAGCATCACCGCCGCGAACGCGATCGTTGCGGGCGAGACGGCGACGTGGAAGGTCGCGGTCGACGACGGCGGCACGATGCTCCTGTCGAAGAACGGCACGCTGGTGGCGCAGGGTCAGGGTGTCGTCCCCGCCGACGTCGCGCGCGCCAGCGAACTAATCGGCAAATCCAACTGGGGCTGGGACACGCCGCTGATCGGCAAGGTGCTCGACGTCACCGTGGCCCAGAATCCGGCGGACATCCATGGCGCCTTCGTGGCGGACGTCGTCGCCCGGTTCGACGATCCGGCCGGCGGCGCGTGGCAGCGCGTGTTCGACTTCGGCAACGGCCCCGAGCGTGACAACGTGTTCCTGGGCCAGCGCGCCGACAGCACCGACATGGTGTTCTCGATCTGGCGCGACGGCGAGGACCACAGCATCACCGCCAAGGACGCGATCGTCGCCGGGCAGGACGCGCACTGGACGACGAGCGTCGACGAGACCGGCGTGATGAAGCTCTATAAGGATGGCGTCCTGCTCGCCGAAGGGCACGGGGTCGTTCCCGCCGATGTCGTGCGCACCAGCGAGTTGGTCGGCAGGTCCAACTGGGCGAGTGATGCGCCGCTGCTCGGCAGTGCCGGCAAGGTCGACGTTCATGCCTACAGCGAACTGAATCATGCCGAAGGCGCTTTCTCGGTCAGCGTCGAGGCGCGCTTCGATGATCTCGGACACGGCTGGTACCAGCGGATCTTCGACACCGGCAGCGGCGCGGACACGAACAACATCTGGATGGGCCAGGTCGGGAACGGCGCCGACATGGCGTTCGAGATCATCGAGGACGGCATCAAGCACCGGCTGGTCGCCAAGCATGCGATCACCCAGAGCGAAACCGCGCTGTGGCAGGCGAGCGTCGACGAGGGCGGCGTGATGCGCATCTACAAGGACGGCGTGCTGCTCACGCAGGGCGAGGGCGCGGTGCCGTCGGACGTGGTGCGCGGCCACAGCCTGATCGGCGCGTCCAACTATGCCAGCGATACCCCCTTGGTCGGCAGCGTGAACCATCTCGAGGTCCAGGCCCACAACGCGATTCCCGAGATTCACGGCGCGTTCGACGCCTACGCGACCGTACGCTTCGACGACCTCGATGCAGGCGGCTTCCAGCGCGTGTTCGACACCGGCAACGGCGCTGGGACGGACAACATCTGGTTGGGGCAGGTCGGGCAGTCCGACACCATGGCGTTCGAGATCTTCGACAAGGGCGTCGCACACCGGATCGCCGCCGCGGACGCGATCGTCGAGGGAGAGACGGCGACCTGGCACGCCGGCGTGGACAGCCACGGCCTGATGCAACTGTTCAAGAACGGTACGCTGCTGGCACAGAGGCAGGGCGAGGTGCCGGACGACGTGGCTCGCGCCAGCGATCTCGTCGGCGCCTCGAACTGGGCGAACGACGCCCATCTGAAGGGAATCGTCCACGACCTGTTCTTCGTCTGAAGCCGCGACCGAGGAGCCCTCGCTCCGAACCCGCGCCCATCCGATCTCGATCGGATGGGCGCGTATCGCATGCGTCCCGCTCGTTTCGTGCCGATGCGGCGATGCAGGTGGATCCCATCCCTTCGATCGGCCGGATTCGAAGGATGTGCATCGCGGCGCACGTGACGATGGCGGGGCGAGCGAGCGACATTCGGCGGCTTGGTACCGTCGGCCAGATGTCGAGTCTCCGGCGCAGGCGTTCGGTCGCCGGGCAACGCAAGCGGCCCCGGGCGGCATTGTCGTGCCTCCGCCGTGGCTCGATCACGACGTCGGCAGGCAGGGTCGCGCTCGACCCGTCACACGCTGCCCGCGAGCGGGAACTGCGGCCGGGTCGCAGGGGGGCCGACGTGGCGAGGCGGTCTCAACGCGATGGACCGCGCTCAGAGGTTGACGACCTCGAGCTTGGGGCGCGGCGCGTCCCAGCGCACGGGCCGATGCTCGCGCGTGACCGGCATGAGGGCCGACAGCTCGACCGCGATCACCTCGGCCATTCTCTGCACGAGGTCGCTTCCGGTGGCCGAGCCGTCCTCGCAACGGGCCTGCAGGCGCGCGAGATCGATCTGGTCGAACGCGTCGAACAGGGCGAGGCCGCCGTCGCGCCAGTCCTGATGCCGGTCGATCGCCGCGCACAGGGCCTTGATCATGCGGGCATTCAGCATCTCGGGCTTGTTGTTGCCGGTCTCGATCACGCATTGCAGGGCGGTGATGACGGTGTTCTGGCCGTGCCGCTTGATGCATTGCTTGATCGCGCCGACCGCCATGGTCTGGCCGGCGGCCTGCTTGCTGATCGGCAGCGGATAGCGGAGCAGCGTGGCGTCCGCCCGGGCGCAGACGTCGGCGACCTGGACGGCCCAGGTCTCGCCGGCGACCAGGGCGGCGGCGTGGACCGCGACGCGGGCGATCGGCGTGGTGACGCAGTTGATCGCCTTGAACGCCGCCGCCTGCTGCTCACGCGCGGCGATCACGATCTGGCACGGCACCTCGTCGTACCCGACGAGCAGCGCCGCCGTGGTGCGATGCTGCCCGTCGATGATCGCGAAGCGGCCGCCTTCGACGGGGGAGACGACCACGGGGGTGAAGCAGCACCACGAGAACATGCTGGCAATGCGTTCGACGTTCCGGCGACCCACACCGATGATCGGGCGCTGATAGCTCGGGTCGATCGTCAGCGCGCTGATCTTCAACCATTGCAGCATCGGCGCCACCCCGGCGTCGACGTGACTGGGACGCGTGAACCCATCGGTAGAGATCGTATGCATGGCCTGCCCTCGAACGAATTCTCGCCTGTCGCGATCGATATCCCGGCTCCTGTCGGCTGCGATGTTTCCCTCGATCGTGTCCTGCAGCGGATCCGCGATGTTGATTTCAGGCGACGAAGTGACCAGTCGGTTTTGATCGCGCTTCGAAGCCCGTCCACGATCCGGATCGAGCATTTTGCCGTTTATTGATTTCTGCCAAATTGTATTTGACGAAAAACTGTATCCATTATGAGAAAAAGTCAATATTAACCTATATTAAACCAGACGTTGTGTTTGGGGCGGCCCTATAGTGGATTTTCGCCAGTTTCCAGGACACGCGCTGCGGATGGTCCGGTGCCTCGGAAGGGGCCGAGATGCCATCGTCGTCCGTCGATGATGTTCGGATTTTTGTGCTGGACGATCGCACGATGGCTGCAAATAGCGCTGCCGAATCGCTGAAGATCGTCATCGTCCGTGCAGGATTTTCATTTTTATATCCATTGAGGCGTCATATGCTCGATCTCATAGATTAGAAATTTGATTGATATCTCTTTTTGAGGCTATCATATGCATGCGATAGCTCAGAGAAAGTGAGCGTAGAATGGGATTTCGGCCGGTATATGCAGCATTCGTAGTCGATGTTATGAAGCCGGATGAGGCGGAGCGGAGCTTTGTCCCTCTCCTCCACACGCTTCCCGGGAGGCTCACTGGCAACGACCAGCGCCTGATTGGTCTTGAGAAACCCTACATCGAGTGCGCCGCGCTCCACGCGTCATCGGTTTACTGTTTTGAGGCGCGATTTAGCGTTTTGCACAGGGTTATTGCGTCGATCTGTCAGATCCTCGCCCCACAACTGGAGGTCGACGGCGACCGTCTCGCGCGGGGGAACCCCGCCGTTCTGGCCGTCTCGCGTCGCGTGGGCATTTCCTTCGCATTCGGCGAATGGGTCCGAGCCGCGTCCGATCTCGCGGGCAGGCTCGGAAACACGGCCGAGCGTACTCCGGTGCGGGCGGACTCACCGACCAATCGATCGAGTGCCGCCTCTGGCGTCGACACGACCGATTCAGTGCCCTGCCACGTCGTCATCGCGGATCGGGTGGCTGCGAGCGACAAGCCGGCGGATCCCAAGGGTATTGCGGGCCATGCCTGGCTCGCCCAACCCTTCGCGAGCCGTGCCGTCAGGCCCTTCGCCGCGATGGCCGGCCGGGAGCGGCGGCGCCATGGCTGAGGCGAAGCCCTGGCTGCCCGCGAGCGGGCGCTACCGCCTCGAGATCCTGTCGCGCGGCGCTCGCCTCTACCATCCGCAGGACCGCCAGATTCGAGCCCTGGCCAAGCGCGGGCTGATCGAACCCTTGCCGGAGGCCGACCCCGCCGGGGCCTGCCGCTGGACGATCACCGAGGCCGGGCTGACCGCGCTGATGGGGTTCGTGCCCGCAAGCGAGATGGGGCCGTCGGGCAACGGCTGATGCTCCGCGAGCTTCGGCATCGGGGAACGCCCGACTTCAGCCACCGGGCTCGACATCGAGCGTTCTCGCCGGACCCTCCAGCTCCTTGGCGACATCGTGGAGCACCTGCTCGACCAAAGGCGGCCACGGGACGTCGCAGGCCTGAAGCAGCTTCGCCGCATCGAGAAGCGCTTCGATCTGCGCCGGCAGGATAGGGCCGCCCACCATCTGCGCATAGCGGACCCGAGCCGCGAGAGCCGACGACAGCTGTACGACTTCCGAGCGTTTGTCCATCTATGGCTCCGGGGATTCGATCTTGTCGTAGTTCACCAAAGCGATGCTTTCGAAATGGTCGTCTCAAGGGTTGTTGTTAAATATTTCACGACTGTCATTAAGGCGGCTGTGAGATTTAATCAATTAATTAATTCTGATTTTTTATCCCCAGAGATCACAACTTGTAGCATTTTGGAGACGAGTAGGCAGTTAGGCTCAATAAATACATTTCGATATATCGATAAAGAGTAGCATCGAAATGATGAACTACCTTGCGCGCGCTGTGCGACGAAGCCACCGCGAATGTCACGCACCTCGCGTCCGCGCGTTGCGCTCCGAGCGCCTACGCAGATCCAATAGCAGGACAGGAGTTACGCCACCGCCGCCGTGAAACGGAACCTAGACCGGTCCTGTCGAATGGTCGAGAACGAGGTTGGCGATTTCGAAGCGGTCGGGAAGGAACGCTGCAGGCTGCCGACGGCTCAGCGGACCTTAGCAGATGCGGCGCTGCAACGGCCCCGTGTCGGCGAGTTCCCCGCGCGTTCGCCCGTTTGCCGACCGTGGGTTCCCCCGGCCCATGCGAGAGACCATGACGACGGGCGAGATTTCGTTCCGAAACGCGTGGCTTCCGGTGTTCGTCGACCGCGCCGTGACGAACGTCGTCGACCGAGTCGATGACAGGACCATCTGGCGCGTCGTCGTGGCGGGCCCATGGCCGCCGCCCGGTGTTCGCATTGCTGTGTGGGAATGGCGCGCCCGAAAGGATTCGAACCTCTGACCCCCAGATTCGTAGTCTGGTGCTCTATCCAGCTGAGCTACGGGCGCCCTGCGGACCGGTCGGCGGTGGAGGCCTGTTCCGGTCGCGAGGGGGTGTCTAGAGGCTCGTTCCGCGCTTGGCAAGTGGGTATCGGCAAGTGGGTATCGGCGGGTGGGTTGGCGGAGCGGTCCCTGCCGTCGCGCACGCGGCGCATCGATCCCATGGCTCGCGACGGCGCTCGCAACCGACGCGTCGCTCGGGCCCGCGCATCGCCGAGCCCACCGTGCTGCCTTTGTGCCGTCTCCTGCGCATGGTATCCGAACGTGTCCGCGCGCCGGCTCGCGGCCGAGGTGGATACGGCAAAGCCGCCGCAGGCGGGCAGGGCGGCGTCCTGCCGGCGAGAGATGCTTTTTAGGGTACGAGATCCGAATGATTGCGGCGGCCGAGACGGAAGGCACCCTCGCGGGCTGGCGCTTTAGCGTCGCGCCGATGATGGACTGGACGGATCGCCATTGCCGGGCGTTCCATCGTGTGCTGTCGGCGCGGGCGCGGCTCTATACCGAGATGGTCACCACCGGCGCGGTCATCCACGGCCCACGGGAGCGGCTGCTCGGGTTCTCGCGCGCGGAGCATCCGGTGGCGGTGCAGCTCGGCGGCTCCGAGCCGGCCGACCTCGCCGAGGCCGCGCGGATCGCGGAGGGCTACGGCTACGACGAGATCAACCTGAACGTCGGCTGCCCATCGGACCGGGTGCAGAACGGGCGCTTCGGCGCCTGCCTGATGCTGGAGCCGGAGCATGTCGGCGCCTGCGTCGCGGCGATGAAGGCGGCGGTGCGGGTGCCGGTGACGGTGAAGTGCCGGATCGGCGTGGACGAGCAGGACCCGGAGCCGGCGCTCGACACGCTCGCCCGCGCGGTCGTCGCGGCCGGCGTCGACGGGCTGATCGTGCACGCGCGCAAGGCCTGGCTCCAGGGCCTGTCGCCGAAGGAGAACCGCGACGTGCCGCCCCTCGACTACGGCCGGGTGGTCCGCCTCAAGCAGGCATTTCCCGCCCTGCCGATCGCGGTGAACGGCGGCATCGCCACCGTGGCGCAGGCGAAGACGCACCTGTCCGGCCTCGACGGCGTGATGGTCGGGCGCGCGGCCTACGGCGATCCGGCCGGGCTGATCGCGGTCGATCCCGAGCTGTTCGGGGCGCCGGCCCCGGTGGCGGACGCGTTCGAGGCGGTCGAGGCCTATGCGCCCTACGTCGCGGCGGCGTTGGAGGGCGGCGAGCGGCTCCATGCCATCACCCGGCACATGCTCGGGCTGTTCAACGGGCGGCCGGGCGCGCGGGCGTACCGGCGCCACCTCTCGACGGCAACCTGCTCGGGCAGAGCTTCCTGACGCGGCTCGCCGGCTACG
>NZ_VRUV01000131.1:0-9948 GCF_008039455.1 Methylobacterium sp. WL116 | reverse complement strand
CTCGACGGTCGGCGGCGCCTGGCGGGCGCCGGCATAGGCACGCGGCAGGCTGGCGCGGACGAGGTCGGCCATGATCCGGTCGCGGCTGGCGCCCGACTTGCCGCCGAGCACGATCGCGACGATCTGGCGGTCGTCGGACTTGGCCGCCGTCATCAGGTTGAAGCCGGAATCGCGGGTGTAGCCGGTCTTGATGCCGTCGACGCCCTCGACGTTGCCGAGCAGGTGGTTGTGGTTGCCGATCGTCCGGCCGCGGAAGGCGAAGGACCGGGTCTGGAAGTAGCGGTAGTAGCGCGGGAAGCGGTCCTGGATCGCGCGCGCCAGCACGGTGAGGTCGCGGGCCGTCGTCACCTGCTCGGAATCGGGAAGGCCCGAGGCGTTGGCGTAGTGCGTGCGGCTCATGCCGAGCGCGTGCGCCTTGGCGGTCATCAGCTCGGCGAACCGCTCCTCGGAGCCGGCGATGTTCTCGCCGATGGCGCAGGCCACGTCGTTGGCCGACTTGGTGACGATCGCCTTGATCGCGTCCTCGACGGCGATGGTCTGGCCGGGCCGCAGGCCGAGCTTCGACGGCGCCTGGGCTGCGGCATGGGCCGAGATCGTCAGCTCGGAATCGAGGGCGAAGCGCCCCTTCTCCATCTGCTCGAACAGCATGTAGAGGGTCATCACCTTGGTGATCGAGGCCGGGTGCCGGATCGCGTCCTCGTTCACCGCGTGCAGCGTGCGGCCGGACTTCACGTCGACCACCATCGCGGCGTAGGGCGGATTGTAGCCGCCGCCGGGGCGGACGTGGCGCCCGTGGCGGCGCGCCTCGGCGGGAGACGCCAGCGCGGTCAGGACCGCGGCGGCGGCGAGCGCGGCCGAGATCGTGGGCACGGTCCGGGAGCGACGGGAAACGCTACGCATCACGACTCATTGCCCTCGACAGACCGGCCACGGCCAGTTTGCATCGCACCATTCAGCTCGGACATGCCCTGCGGCGTGGCCCGATCACGTCTGTCAAACACGCTACGGCGATGCAGTTACAGCGCGGTTAATGGAGCCGACGACATTCGACGCATCACTTTTGCATCGCAACACGGATTGACGGCTGATGCTGCAGTGCACAAATGTGACGGGCCGTAGCCGTTCGGGCCGGACGACGGTGGCACCCCGATTGTTCGCGGGCGCGCGGTCGAGGCCGTGGCGCCGCAGGAGATCCTTCATGACCCCATCCTACGCCCCGGCCGCCGACGCGGTCCGCAACGGCCTCGACGGCGCGAAGGCCGGCGCCGCGGCGCTGAGCCAGAGCGTCGGCGCCGCCGCCCGCACCAGCCAGACCATCGGCATCGAGTGGATGGACTTCCTCAAGCAGGTCAGCGCCGAGGTCACCGCGACCACGGAAAAGGTCGTGAAGGCCGGCAGCCCGGCCAAGGCGATCGAGATCCAGAGCGCGTTCGTGAAGACCTCCGGCGAGCTCTGGATGGCGCGCGCGGCGACCTTCCGCGACCTCTACGCCACGCTGGCCCAGGACATGGCGAAGCCGTTCACGACGCTGGTCGGCCGGTCCGCCACGGCGGCGGCGGCGCGAACCCCCGCCTGACCCGTTTGCGGGTGCGGCGGCCCGCTCCCGGACAGTTGCGCGCAGACGACTGGCGAAACCGAATCCCGCCGCCTAGATTGGCTCAGACGCGGCCGGGCCCGTCGCAGCGACGCGACAAGCCCCGGCCGGCACGAAGGAGCCGGTTCCATCACGATGACAGACGTCCCGATGCGGGGCACCGCTCATCCCCACGACTCGACAGGCCGGCCTTCGCTCGAGGCGGTGCGGTTCACGACGACCGCCTCGGACCCCGGGGACCCGGGCGGCGACGATCGCTCGAATACGGCGATCATCACCCGTACCAAGCCGAAGACCAAGCGGCCGAGCCTGTATCGGGTGCTATTGCTCAACGACGACTACACGCCGCAGGATTTCGTCGTGCTGGTGGTCGAGCGTTTCTTCAACAAGACCCACGAAGACGCCTACCAGATCATGATGCACGTGCATCATAACGGCGTCGGAGAATGCGGGGTGTTCACCTACGAGGTCGCCGAGACCAAGGTGACGCAGGTCATGGACTTTGCGCGCAAACACCAACATCCTCTGCAGTGCGTTATGGAAAAAAAGTAGGCTCACGCAGCACAAAGGCTCGAGCATTGCCCAGCTTCTCACGCAGCCTTGAACAAGCTCTCCACCGCGCCCTGGCGCTAGCCGGCGAGCGCCGGCACGAATACGCCACGCTGGAGCATCTGCTCCTGGCGCTGGTCGACGACCAGGACGCCGCCGCCGTCATGAGGGCCTGCAACGTCGAGATCGACACGCTGAAGCGCAGCCTCGTCGAGTACGTCGACACCGAGCTTTCCAACCTCACCGGGGACGGACGCCAGGACGCCAAGCCCACGGCCGGCTTCCAGCGCGTGATCCAGCGCGCGGTGATCCACGTGCAGTCCTCGGGCCGCGAGGAGGTCACCGGCGCCAACGTGCTGGTGGCGATCTTCGCCGAGCGCGAGAGCCACGCCGCCTACTTCCTGCAGGAGCAGGACATGACCCGTTACGACGCGGTCAACTACATCAGCCACGGCATCGCCAAGCGCCCCGGCGCCTCCGAGGCGAAGCCGGTGCGCGGGGCCGACGACGAGGGCTCGAACGAGCGCCCGAGCGACGACGGCGAGAACCGCACGAAGAAGAAGGGCGACGCCCTCGACGCCTACTGCGTCAACCTCAACAAGAAGGCCCGCGACGGCAAGGTCGACCCGCTGATCGGCCGCGAGAGCGAGGTCCAGCGCACGATCCAGGTGCTGTGCCGCCGGCAGAAGAACAACCCGCTGCTGGTCGGCGATCCCGGCGTCGGCAAGACTGCGATCGCGGAAGGGCTCGCCCGCAAGATCGTGCAGAAGGAGGTGCCGGAGGTCCTGGCCGACGCCACCGTGTTCTCCCTCGACATGGGCACGCTGCTCGCCGGCACGCGCTACCGCGGCGACTTCGAGGAGCGCCTGAAGCAGGTGATGAAGGAGATCGAGGCGCACCCGAACGCGGTGCTCTTCATCGACGAGATCCACACCGTGATCGGCGCCGGCGCCACCTCCGGCGGCGCGATGGACGCCTCGAACCTGCTCAAGCCCGCGCTCGCCGCCGGGACCCTGCGCTGCATCGGCTCGACCACCTACAAGGAGTACCGCCAGTACTTCGAGAAGGATCGCGCCCTGGTGCGTCGCTTCCAGAAGATCGACGTCGCCGAGCCGTCGATCCCGGACGCGATCGAGATCGTGAAGGGCCTGCGGCCCTATTACGAGGAGTTCCACAAGCTCAAGTTCACCACCGAGGCCGTGAAGGCCGCGGTCGAGCTGTCGGCGCGTTACATCAACGACCGCAAGCTGCCCGACAAGGCGATCGACGTGATCGACGAGACCGGCGCGTCGCAGATGCTGGTGCCGGAGGCGCGCCGCAAGCGCGTGATCGGCATCAAGGAGATCGAAGCGACGATCGCCACGATGGCGCGCATCCCCCCGAAGACCGTGTCGAAGGACGACGCGGTGGTGCTCCAGCATCTCACCGAGAACCTGAAGCGCGTCGTCTACGGCCAGCCCAACGCCATCGATGCGTTGACCTCGGCGATCAAGCTGGCGCGCGCCGGCCTGCGCGACCCGGACAAGCCGATCGGCTCCTACCTGTTCGCGGGACCGACCGGCGTCGGCAAGACCGAGGCCGCCAAGCAGCTGGCGTCGTCGCTCGGCGTCGAGATGCTGCGGTTCGACATGTCGGAATACATGGAGCGCCACACGGTCTCGCGCCTGATCGGCGCACCGCCCGGCTATGTCGGCTTCGACCAGGGCGGCCTGCTCACCGACGGGATCGACCAGCACCCGCACTGCGTGCTACTGCTCGACGAGATCGAGAAGGCGCATCCGGACCTGTTCAACATCCTGTTGCAGGTGATGGACCACGGCAAGCTCACCGACCACAACGGTAAGCAGGTCGATTTCCGCAACGTGATCATCATCATGACCACGAACGCAGGCGCGTCCGACCTCGCGAAGTCGGCCTACGGCTTCACACAGGCCAAGCGCACGGGCGACGACGTGGAGGCGATCAACAAGCTGTTCGCACCGGAATTCCGCAACCGGCTCGATGCGATCATCTCGTTTGGCCACCTGCCGAAGGAGGTCGTAGCCAAGGTCGTCGACAAGTTCGTGCTCCAGCTCGAGGCGCAGCTCGCCGATCGCAACGTCACGATCGAGCTGTCGGACGAGGCGCGCGCGTGGCTGGTCGAGCACGGCTACGACGATGCGATGGGCGCCCGCCCGATGGCGCGGCTGATCCAGTCGAGCATCAAGACGCAGCTCGCCGACGAGGTGCTGTTCGGCAAGCTGAAGAACGGCGGCGCGGTCCGCGTCATCGTGCGCAAGCCCGAGGATGCGGAGGCGAAGGCCGGCGGCAAGGAGACGCTGGGCTTCGAGTTCCCGGCCGGCCCCGTGGTGCCGAAGCCCGAAGCGGACGTGACCAACGCGGTCAAGAAGCACAAGCGCGCCAAGCCCCGGGCCGCGGCCCGCAAGAAGACGCCCAAGGACGACAAGGGCGGCAATTCGGGTGGCGGCGGCGTCCGCACGGTGCCGAAAGTCCCCCTCGTCCGGGCTTGACGCCGGAGTGACGTGAGCCCGATCGACCTGGCCCCGGAGCGCGCCTCGCGCTCCGGGGCCTTGCGCATGACGGCGAATGCGGCTTTCAGGTTCGCGGACGATTGCACCATGGACGCGGCGGCCGACCGTCGCCGCGAAGGATCGAGCGGGCGTGACGATGAGCGAACTGCATGAGGGCCCCCTCCTGCCCGTCGATCAGCCCACGGCGGCGCCCGCCCGACCGAAGCCCGTCACCCGACGCGAGGAGCGCCGCCGCCGCCGGACCCGCCGCCGCCGCGGCGAGGAGATCCTGGCCTGGGTGCTGGTGCCGCTGATCTGCCTCGGGATCTACTGGGGCATCAATGCCGGCTTCGAGTTCATGGGAACCTCGCCGGGCCAGGTCTGGGACCAGCTGATGCAGGTCAAGGCGATGATGGAGAAGCGCGCCTGATCGCGTCGCTCCGGTCGCCGCACGCACTCGCGCGAACGGAGCCGTCATGTCCCTCACCCGTCGCGCCGCGCTGATCGGCGCCCTCCTCGCGACTCCGGTCGTAAGGGCGGCCGGTCGCGACGGTCCGGTGATCGTCGTCGGCGCCGGCGCGGCCGGGCTCGCGGCCGCCGACATCCTGCGCCAGGCCGGGCGTCCCTTCACCGTGATCGAGGCGCGCGACCGCATCGGCGGTCGCGCCCATACCGAGCTCGGGCTCGGACTGGACTGTCCCTTCGATGCCGGTGCCGAGTACGTTCACTGGGCCGAGCGCAATCCCTGGCGCGCCGTCGCCGAACGCGAGAACGTGCGGATCGCCGGGCAGGAAGGCTGGGCGCGGATCCTGTTCGTCGACGGGCGCCCGGCGACCGTGACCGAGCGCAACCGACGCCGCGCCGCCTTCTCCGGCCTCGACGCCGCCCTGAAGCCGGTGGACGGCCCCGACCGGTCGCTCGCCGAAGCCGCCGCCGCGGCCGGACCGGACATGGCGCAGGCGGCGGCGGGCCTTGCCCGGCTGTCGCTCGGCGAGGAGCCCGAGCGCGTCTCGGTGCTCGACTACGACCGGCTGTGGTCCGGCACCGATCTGTGGCTCGACGGCTACGGCAGCCTTGTCCGCCGCCGCTTCGCGACGATGCCGGTCTCCCTCGGCACGGCCGCGACCGCCATCGATTGGACCGGCGAGGGCGTGCGGGTGACGACGCCCGGCGGCACGCTCGACGCCGCGGCGGTGATCCTCACCGTTCCGGTCGGCGTGCTGGCCGCGGGCACGATCCGCTTCACGCCGGACCTGCCGGCCCCGACGCGGGATGCGCTCGGCGGCCTCGGCATGGGCGCCTACAGCAAGGTCGGCCTCCGGCTCGATCCCGCCCGGATCGACCTGAAGGCGGTGGGGGACGCAGTGTCCGTGGCGCACCGCGGCGACCAGGACCGGACGATCTACTTCGAGGTCTCGCCGTTCGACCGACCGCTCGCGGTGGCTAACATCGGCGGCGACGGATCCCGTGCCCTGTGCGAGCTCGGCGAAGCGGCGGCCGTCGCCGAGGTCACGGACCGGCTGGTGGCGATCCTCGGCACGCAGGCGCGCGGCGCCATGACGGCAGGCAAGCTTGCCGGCTGGTGGACCGATCCGCATGCGCGCGGCAGCTACGCGATCGCCCATCCCGGCCATGCCGACGCCCGGACCGCCCTGCAGGCGGCGATCGGCGACCGCATCTTCCTCGCCGGCGAAGCCTATGCGGGCGGCGGCGCCATGACGGTCGGCGGCGCGACCCTCGACGGCGAACGCGCCGCGCGGGCCGTCCTGCGGATGCTGGGCTGAGGGGGATCGGACGCGGATCTTGCGTGCGGATCGGGGTGCAGGCCCTCTCCCCTGCGGGAGAGGGGGTCGTGACGTGCGACGCTCTCGCAAGAACCGTCGAGCCGCCCCCTATCCCAAGCGCAGGGCATGCACCGAGAACAACCTCTCGGGGTCGGTCCACACCGTGACCGGCGACCACCCGGCCTCCGCCGCCAAGGCGCGAAAACCGTCGAGCGTGTACTTGTAGCTGTTCTCGGTGTGGATCGTCTCGCCCTCGGCGAAGGCGAAGGCGTGTCCGGCCACCGTCACCGTCTGGTCGGCGCGGCTCACGAGATGCATCTCGATCCGCGAGGCCGCGCGGTTGAACACCGCCCGGTGCGCGAACGCGGCGGCGGCGAAGGTGCCGGACAGGTCGCGATCGATCCGGGTCAGCAGATTGAGGTTGAACGCCGCGGTCACGCCGGCCGCGTCGTCGTAGGCCGCCTCGAGCACCGCGGCGTCCTTGACGAGGTCGACGCCGACGACGAGCGTCGCGCCCTCCCCCAGCACGTCGCCGAACTGGCGCAGCAGGCGGGCGGCCTCCGCGGGCTCGAAGTTGCCGATGGTCGAGCCCGGGAAGAACCCGGCGCGCGGCGCGTCGCCGAGGTCGTGCGGCAGGGCGAAGGGCTGGGTGAAGTCGGCGGCGATCGGCGCGATGCGCAGGGCGGGATGATCGCCCTGGAGCGCGGCCGCCTCGCTGCGCAGGAACGTCTCCGACACGTCGACCGGGACGTAGGCCGCGAGGTCCGGCATGTGCCGGAGCAGGCGACGGACCTTCACGGTCGAGCCGCTGCCGAACTCCACCAGCGCGGCGCCGCGCGGCAGGGCGGCGGCGATCTCGGCGCCTCGCATGTCGAGGATGCCGATCTCAGTCCGGGTCGGGTAGTATTCCAGCAGCCGCGTGATCTGCTCGAACAGGTCGGACCCGACGGCGTCGTAGAAGTACTTCGCCGGCAGGGTCTTCTGCGGCTTCGCGAACCCGGCCAGCACGTCTTCGAGGAACGCCCGGTCGTCGGGCAAGTGGGCGAGCGGCGTCGCGTCTGCGAAGACGGGCTTGATGGTCACGCGCGGTACTCCGAGATGCGACGTCAGGCGCGGGACTGCGCCAGGCGCAGGCCCGTGAATTGCCAGCGCTGATGCGGATAGAAGAAATTGCGGTACGGCAGCCGCGCATGACCCTCCGGCGTCGCCACCGACGAGCCGCGCAGCACGAACTGGTTCGACATGAACTTGCCGTTGTACTCGCCGAGTGCGCCCGGCAGCGGGCGGTATCCCGGGTAGGCGGTGTAGGCGCTGCGGGTCCATTGCCAGACGAGGCCGAACGCGTCGTCGAGTCTGCCGTCGCGGGCGGCGACCTCCCATTCGAACTCGGTCGGCAGGTCGCGCCCGGCCCAGCGGGCGTAGGCATCCGCCTCGTAGTAGCTGACGTGGGTGACGGGCTGCGCCGGATCGATCGGGCGCCGGCCGCCGAGCGTCATGCAGGTCCAGCCCGGCTCGCCCGGCTGCCAGTAGCCCGGCGCCTCCCAGCCCTCGGCCTGCGCCGCGAGCCAGCCGTCGGACAACCACAGGTCGGGGCGGGAATAGCCGCCATCTTCCATGAAGCGCAGCCAGTCGCCGGTCGTGACGAGCGCCCGGTCGATCGACACGGGCAGGACCAGGCTGTCGTGCCGGGGATGCTCGTTGTCGAACGAGAACCCGTCGCCGGCATGGCCGACCTGATGGATGCCGTGGGCCAGGTCGATCGTGCCGGAACGATTGGCCGCCTTCGGGAAACGCCATTCGGCGTCGTAGACCGGATGCAGCGGGTTCTGCGCGAAGGCGTGCAGGATGTCGGTGAGCAGCAGCTCCTGGTGCTGCTGCTCGTGGAACAGCCCGATCTCGAGGATCGGCAGGATCGCCTCGAGCGCGCCCGGCGCGGCCTGCGCCAGCAACGTCTCGACCGCGCGGTCGATGTGCGCGCGGTAGCCGGCGATCTCCTCGGTGGTCGGCCGGGTGATCAGCCCGCGCATCACCCGCGGCTGACGTGGGCCGGCGGCGACATAGTACGAGTTGAACAGGTAATGCAGGCGCTCGTCATGGATGCGGTAGCCCGGCAGGTGCTCGCGCAGCAGGAACTGCTCGAAGAACCATGTCGTGTGCGCGCGATGCCACTTGGTCGGGCTGGCATCGGCCATCGATTGGACCTGCTGATCCTCCGGCGACAGCGGCGCGGCACGGCGCTCGGTCTCGGCACGGACGAAGCGGAAGGCGGCGATCCAGGCGTCCCGGTCCACCGGCCGGGCGGAGACGGGCGGCGGCGGGAAGGCCTGAGCGGGCGCGTCCGTCTCGCGAAGTGTCGCCGTCGCAGCCATGCTGGTCCTCCCGTCGTCCGCTGATCCGCCGGTCGCGGTTGATGGAGATATGGCCGAAGGCGCAGCCGACAACGGCAGCGCGACGATTCAGTTCGCAATAGGCTCACCGACGCCGGCCGACGCGCCGCAAGTCTGTGTAGAGCGGGGCCGCTCGACGCGGTTGATCGATCCCCGAGCCTTTTTGCAGCCGCAGTGAGATGGCCTTAACCCTCTCGTCCAAGACTGCGGGGCTCTGATGCTGGGGTACGCGTTCTGATGCGGATCGATCTGATGGCCGGAGCGAGCCTGTCGGCGGCGGCTTTGCGCGCGGCGCCCGAGCCCACCATCCTGGTGTTCGACTCGGGCCTCGGCGGCCTGACGGTGCTGGAGCAGGTGCGCCGAGCCCGGCCCGACGCGCGCTACGTCTACGCTGCGGACGACGCGGCCTTTCCCTACGGCCGGCTCTCGGAATCGGTCCTGGTCCAGCGCGTGCTCGACGTGATGGCGCGCCTGATCGCGACGCACCGGCCCGACCTCGTCGTCATCGCCTGCAACACCGCCTCGACGCTGGTGCTGCCGGCCCTGCGCCAGCGCTTCCCGACGCCGTTCGTCGGCGTGGTGCCGCCGATCAAGCCGGCGGCCGAGACCAGCCGCTCACGCCTCGTCACGCTGCTGGCGACCCCCGGCACCGTCGCGCGCTCCTACACGCGCGACCTGATCATGACCTATGCCGAGGCCTGCTCGGTGACCTCGATCGGCTCGGCGAACCTCGCCAACTACGCCGAGGCGGAACTCGCCGGCACGCCGGTGGACGACGCGGCGATCGCCGCCGAGATCGCACCGTGCTTCGTCACGGCCGAGGACGGCCGGCGCACCGACGTCGTCTGCCTCGCCTGCACCCATTACCCGCTGCTGCGCGCCCGCTTCGAGCGGCTCGCGCCCTGGCCCGTCACCTGGATCGATCCGGCGCCCGCCATCGCGCGCCGGGTGACGCAGCTCCTCGGCAGCACCCCGCGCGATGCGCGCTCGGACGAGGGCCCGGTGCTCGGCGCCTTCACCGGCGGCGCGACGCTCACGGATGCGCTGCGCGCCTCGCTCGACCGGCGCGGCATCCCGTCGATCGGCGTCGACCCGATGCCGCTGACGCTGCAGTAGCGCCGCGC
>NZ_VRUV01000130.1:0-9997 GCF_008039455.1 Methylobacterium sp. WL116 | reverse complement strand
CCATCGAGATCGCCGAGCGCGGCTACCTCGCGCCGATCGTGGTGCAGCAGAAATGGGCCGCCGCGGCAGCGGTCCCCGACCTCGTGCGCCAGCCGGGCTTTTCGGAGTTCTTCCTGCCCCGCGGCCGGGATGCGGTCGCGCTCACGGCACGGATCGCGGCCGCCGCCGCCGGCTGCGCCGAGACCGAGGTGTTCATCGCCTCCACCGGCGTCATCGGCGAGCCGCTGGACGCTACCAAGTTCGAGGGCGTGCTCGCCGATTGCGCCGGGCGCACGGTGCCGGGCGCCGAGGCCTGGGAGGCCGCCGCCCGCGCGATCATGACCACCGACACCTTCCCGAAATGCGCGACGCGGACCGCCGAGATCGACGGGGTCGCGGTCACGATCAACGGCATCGCCAAGGGCGCCGGGATGATCGCGCCGGACATGGCGACGATGCTGGCCTTCGTCTTCACCGACGCGGCGCTGCCGCAGCCGGTGCTGCAGGCGATGCTGGCGGAGGGCACGGGCAAGAGCTTCAACTGCGTGACGGTCGACGGCGACACCTCGACCTCCGACACGCTGATGCTGTTCGCCACCGGCAAGGCCGCGACCGCGCCGGTCGCGGACGCCGCCGACCCGCGGCTCGCGGGCTTCCGCGCGGCGCTGGACGACCTGCTGATCGAGCTGGCGCAGCTCGTCGCCAAGGACGGCGAGGGCGCCCGCAAGTTCGTCACCGTCGAGGTCGGCGGTGCCGAGAGCGACGCCTCCGCCCATCGCATCGCGATGTCGATCGCCAACTCGCCGCTGGTGAAGACGGCGGTCGCGGGCGAGGACGCCAATTGGGGCCGCGTGGTGATGGCCGTCGGCAAGGCCGGCGAGCCCGCCGACCGCGACCGCCTCGCGATCTGGTTCGGCGACGTGCGCGTGGCGGTGGCCGGCGCCCGCGACCCGGATTACAGCGAGGATGCCGCGAGCGCCGTGATGCGCGAATCCGACGTCACCGTCCGCGTCGATCTCGGGCTCGGAACGGGCAAGGCGCGGGTCTGGACCTGCGACCTGACCAAGGGCTACATCGAGATCAACGGGGATTACCGCTCGTGAGGCGCCTCGCGATCGCCCTGACTTCCGGCTTCTGCCTCCTGGGGTCGCCGGCTCGCGCCGACGATGACTGCGCGCGCCGGATCACCGTGACCGGGCGCGCGCAAGCCACTCAGGCACCCGACTTCGCGACCGTCGTCATCGGCGTCGAGGCCAAGGCGTCCAACGCCGCGGCGGCACTCGATGCGTCGTCACAGGCGGTCGGCGGCGTCGTGGCGCTGGCCGGGCGACTCGGCGTGCCGACGGGCGACGTCGGCACCGCGGCCGTCGTGCTGGAACCGGCGACGCGGACCGTGACGCGACCGGACGGTACGCGGCAGGAGCAGCCGGACGGCTACCGCGCGACGAACCGCGTCAGCGTGCAGCTCGCCGATCTGGGCCGCCTCGGCGACCTGCTGCGACAGGCTCTCGATACGGGGGCGAACAGGATCGATGCGATCACCTTCGGGCTGAAGGATCCCCTGGCCGTCGAGAACCGCCTTCGGGTGGAGGCGACGCGCGACGCGCGGTCCCAGGCCCAGGCGTTGGCGGAAGCGGCAGGCGCCAAGATCGGCGGCCTCTGCCAGCTCACCGTCGGCCATGGGCAGCTGCCGGATGCGGCGCAGGCCTTTCGCTTTTCCGCAGGATCGCGGTTTGACGCCAAGCGTGTGCCGATCGAGGCCGGGCTGATCGCGAGTCAGGCCGAAGCGACGGCCTCGTTCGCGGTGGAACCATGACGGCGCCGGTGCGCCTGCTGCTCGTGGTCGCCGTGGCCTTGGTCGATCACGACGGCCGCGTGCTCGTCAGCGAGCGGCCGCCCGGCAAGCAGCTGGCGGGCCTGTGGGAGTTTCCCGGCGGCAAGGTGGAGGCGGGCGAGCGCCCCGAGGCGACGCTGATCCGCGAGCTGGCCGAGGAGATCGACATCCGGGTGGAGGAGCCGTGCCTGGCGCCGCTCACCTTCGCGAGCCACGCCTATCCGGACTTCCACCTGCTGATGCCGCTCTACGTCTGCCGGCGCTGGAACGGCACGCCGCGCCCGCTCGAGGGCCAGGCGATCAAGTGGGTGCGCCCGCGCGACCTGCGCGAGCTCGCGATGCCGCCGGCCGACGAACCGCTGATCCCCTACCTGATCGACCTGCTCGGCCCTTGAAAGCCTTAGCGGAAGCCGGCCACGCGGCGGTCGCGCTTGCGCTCGGCCGCCGGCTGGTAGGCGATCTGGGCGTGATGCGTGCAATAGGGCAGCCCGGTGATCGAGCGGGCGCCGCAGAACCCGAATTCCGGCGTGGTCGGGTCGCCGATGGGCCAGCGGCACATCGATTCGCGCAGATCCATGATCGTCACGCGCTGCGAGGCGGAGAGCGCCACCGGCTCGGGCGCGGCGGCCGGAACCGGGAAGTCCGGCGCGGGCCGGTGCGCGAGGATCGCCACCGGCTCGGGGGCCTCGGCCTCGACCACGGCGATCGCCGTCTCGATCTCGACCTCCTGCACCGGCTTGCGCCGGGCGGCCGCGACGTCCTCGGCCGGCTTGATCACGCGGCCCGAGAGGCCGAGCCGGTGCACCTTGCCGATCACCGCGTTGCGGGTGACGCCGCCGAGCTGCGCCGCGATCTTGCTCGCGCTCTGGCCGTCTTCCCACAGCTGACGCAGCAGCGTCACGCGCTCGTCCGTCCAACTCAAGATTGTGTCCATGGTCTCGCCCCTCCCGATCTAGACCCGCGGACTGCCCCGGTCCCCCGCAGTCAAGGCGCGGATCGGGCGCGACCTGTCCCCGCTGACCGGCTGGTCCCGAAAGTCGGGACGAGGCCGGTCCGAAGCCCGTCGTGCGCGCCGCTGGTCATAGCCGCCATACCCCCCCTGAGGCATCCGGCGACGAGGGCAACCTACAGGACCGTTCTCCGCCGATGCAAGGCCGGCGGAAGCGGAGCCGTGGCTGTCCACCGCCCATTGTCCGGGCGGCGACGACCGCGGTTCCCGTGCGCCGGGTGTGACCCGGCCGCATCACCGCCGGCGGCAAGGCCGCGTTGCGGTCGCCCGGCCGGAACGCTAGTATGGTCAAGCTCGTTCGCATGCCGTGACGGCCCGGATCGGGCGTGGGATTTTTTGACGATGTCGCGTCGATACGGTTGGCTGCGCGGGTGCCTCGCCCTCGCTGTTGCGGCCCAGCTTGCCGCCTGCTCCTCGGTGCCGAGGATCCCGTACACCGCCGCCGAGGCGGCGGTCGCGGGCGTGCCGGGCATTCCCGGCGCCCGCGTGTTCTCGGACGCCTCGGTCGAGACCTTCACCGAGATGGCGTCGACGCCGCAGAACAAGCGCCAGGGCTTCAGCTACCTCGCCCTGTCCGGCGGCGGCGGCGACGGCGCCTACGGCGCGGGCGTGCTGAACGGCTGGTCGGCCTCGGGCACGCGGCCGGAATTCTCGCTCGTCTCCGGCGTCAGCACCGGGTCGCTGATCGCGCCGTTCTCCTTCCTCGGCTCGTCCTACGATTCCTACCTCACCGACATCTACACCAGCGGCATCGCCAGCACCCTGGTGCAGAGCCCGAGCGTCGTGAACGTGCTGTTCGGCTCCGGCCTGTTCGGCGACGGCCGCCTGCGCAACCTCGTCGGGCGCTACGTCAACGCCGACCTGCTCGCCGCCATCGCCGCCGAGCACGCCAAGGGCCGCCGCCTGCTGGTGGTGACGACGAACCTCGACAGCCAGCGCGCCACGATCTGGAACATGGGCGCCATCGCCGCGAGCGGCGCGCCAAACGCGCTCGACCTGTTCCGCGACGTGCTCACCGCCTCGGCCAGCATCCCGGCGGTGTTCCCGCCCCAGCTCATCGACGTGCAGGCCGAGGGACGCGCCTTCCAGGAGCTGCACGTCGACGGCTCGGTGGTGACGCCGGTCTTCACCCTGCCGCAGGCGCTGCTGCTGCGCGACAAGCGCCTCGCGACCGGTCAGAAGGGCCGGATCTACGTCATCATCAACGGTCGCCTCGAGCCCGAGTTCGACGTGGCGCAGAACAACACCCTGGCGATCGTCGGGCGCTCGTTCACCACGGCGAGCCGCGCCCGCAGCCGCCAGACGCTGGCGGCGACCTACGCCTTCGCCCGCGAGAACGGCGTCGGCTTCAACCTCACCTACATTCCCGAGGACGGCCCCAAGCTGACGACGCCGGACGGCTTCAGCACCACCTACATGCGCAACCTCTACGTGGCCGGCTTCGAGCGCGCCAAGACCGGGCGGTTCTGGGAGAGCACCGTGCCGGCCGCGCCGTTGACCAAGGCGATCGCCAGCGCGGCGACCCGGTAGGCCTCGGCGCGCTCGCACATCGTGCTGCAGTGCGGTAGGGAGTGGGGGAGCGCCCCCGCTCCCGGCCCGTGACCCCCCATCATGCTGCAGATCGAAGACCTCACCTTCAACATGTGGGGGCGGCGCTTCTTCACGAAGGCCAGCGTGGCGATCCCGCCGGGGGCCAAGGTCGGCATCGTCGGCCGCAACGGCGTCGGCAAGTCGACGCTGTTCAAGATCATCCTCGGTGCGTTCCAGCCGGATTCCGGAACGGTGTTCCTGCCGAAGACGGCGCGCATCGGCTCGGTCGACCAGGAGCACCCGGCGACGCCGGTCAGCCTGATCGACACGATCCTCGCGGCCGACGTCGAGCGCGACGGCCTCTATGCCGAGCTGGAGACCGCCGAGCCCGAGCGCATGGGCGAGATCTACGGCCGGCTGATCGAGATCGACGCCGACCGGGCGCCCGCCCGCGCCGGCGAGATCCTGGCCGGCCTCGGCTTCTCGGTGGCCGACCTCGAGCGGCCGATGTCGGAGTTCTCCGGCGGCTGGCGGATGCGGGTGGCGCTCGCCGCCGCCCTGTTCGCCGCCCCCGAGATGCTGCTGCTCGACGAGCCGACGAACTATCTCGACCTCGAAGGCGCGCTCTGGCTCGAGGCGCGGCTCAAGCGCTACCCGCACTCGGCGCTGATCATCAGCCACGACCGCGAGCTGCTGAACAACTCCGTCGACGCGATCCTGCACGTCGCCAACGGGCAGCTCGAGCTCTACACCGGCGGCTACGACGACTTCGAGCGGCGCCGCGCCGAGAAGGCGAGGCTCCAGCTCTCGGCCAAGGCCAAGCAGGACGCCGAGCGCGCCCACCTGCAGAGCTTCATCGACCGCTTCAAGGCCAAGGCCTCGAAGGCCGCGCAGGCACAGTCGCGGGTCAAGCGCCTGGCCAAGCTCGAGCCGATCGCCACCACGATCGAGGAGCACGTCGCGCCGTTCCATCTGCCGTCGCCGAAGCGCCCGCTGGCGCCGCCGCTGATGCACCTCACCGACGTCGAGGTCGGCTACGGCGACGATCCCGCGATCCTGCGCGGCCTGAACCTGACGCTCGACATCGACGATCGCATCGGCCTGCTCGGCGTCAACGGCGCCGGCAAGTCGACCTTCGCGAAGATGGCGGCCGGCGCGCTCGACATCCGCTCGGGGCGGATGGCGCGCGAAGGGCGGGTGCAGGTCGGCTGGTTCCACCAGCACCAGATCGAGGCGATGGACCCGAAGGATACGCCGCTGGCCATCATCCGCCGCGAGCGGCCCGAGGACGGCGAGTCGGCCCGCCGAGGCAAGCTCGCGAGCTTCGGCCTCGCCTACGAGAAGCAGGAGACCACGGTCGATGCGCTGTCGGGCGGCGAGCGGGCGCGGCTGCTGCTGAACCTCGTGGCGATGCGGGCGCCACACCTGCTGATCCTCGACGAGCCGACCAACCACCTCGACATCGACAGTCGCCGGGCGCTGCTCGACGCGCTGAACGACTACGAGGGCGCCGTCATCCTCATCACCCACGACCGCTCGCTGATGGAGCTCGTGGCCGACCGCCTCTGGCTCGCGGCTGACAACACCGTGAAGCCGTTTCCCGGCGACATGGACGACTACGCGAAGTTCGTCCTCGACCGCTCCCGCGCCGGCAAGAGCGCGCCGGGACAGGGGCGCGAGAAGAAGGGCAAGAAGCGGGCTGCGTGATCCTTAGGCGGGATCATGATAGGAACGATCGAATACAGTCGATCGTTCCGCTGCGGCGCCGTCCGGCCGACGCTGTGCTTGAACAATCGCTCGGGCGGCCGATGCAATTCTCGTCCGCGGCGCTTACCCTATGTTAAGGCGCGCGCTGCCATAACCCCACCCCGTGCCCGCCGGCCTGCGGGTGGAGCGTCAGACCGATGAGTTTCGCCGCCAACGCCTACACGAGAACCGCGAACAGCGTCCTCAGCCCGCGCGAGGCGGAAGCCGCCGTGCTGATCAAGGCGGCCCAGCAGCTTCAGATGGTCAAGGACGACTGGACCAACCAGTCCGCCAACCTGAACAAGGCGCTGAACTTCAATCAGAAGGTCTGGACGCTCCTGGCAGGCGCCGCGACGGCGCCCGAGAGCCCGCTTCCGATCGCGATCAAGAACAACATCGGCCAGCTCTCGGTCTTCGTGTTCCGGCGGATCATCGACACGCTGATCGAGCCGGGCGCCGACAAGCTCTCGGCGCTGATCAACATCAACCAGCAGATCGCCGCCGGCCTGCGCTCCTCGTAGGCCGCGCCGGACCGGCGGACGCGACCGGGCACGGGACGCGGCGCGTCCCGTCGCCTCGGCTTCGGCGACCCGGTCTCGACAGGCATGGCGACGCAAAAAAGGGCCGAGGCGCACAGCCCCGGCCCTTTCGTTCCGCTCGGCGTCACGACTGGCGGAGGCGCCGCTCACGCCTCGCGATCGACGGGCTTGTCGGCCGTCCTGCGCTCCGCCTGAGCCTCGGCGTAGGCGCGCGACCGCAGCACCGACACGTCCGGAAGCTGGACCAGCACCGCACCGGTGCCGGGATCGAGCACCTGATACACGACGCTCTTCGTATCCCGGTCGATGGTGATGCGCCGCTCGTCGTTGGTCCGATCCGACGCGGCGTCGCCGCGCGACCGTCCGTCATCGGAGACCGCAGCGCCGCTGCGATCGCTTCTGCCGATGTCAACGCGAACGGCCGGATCGAGCGCCACCGGAGCCGCCGCCTCAATGAGTCTGGCAGGCTGGACGACGGGCGGTGCGCTCAGGCGCGTCGGCGTCGGCGTCGGGGGTGTCACTTCGAAGGTACTCATCGCGCACCTCTACGGGTCCCGTTGCGGCATGAGACCAGAAGCCGTGCGGCGCGTGAATCGTATCTTAAGACTTCGCCCCGGTACCCGACTGAGCGGGATCATCCTGAAGAATCAGGCAACGACGCGGATCGAATTTTAACGGTTCGCCCCGGCATGCGCCGCGTTCCCGGGGCCCGGTCGAGCGGATGCGAGGCCTTGGAAGCGATCCGCCCCCGCGCGCCTGTCGGCGGGCGGGGGCGGAGCGCTCGGTCATGCGTCCCAGTGTGGCGCCGTCACTCGGCGGCGTCGACGTAGAGCTTGCCGCCCTCGGCCAGGAACTCGCGCGACTTCTCCGCCATCCCGGCCTCGCGCTCGGCGCTGGTGAGGATCGGCGCTGTGTTGAGCACCTCGCCGGCGGCCTCCATCGCCAGCACCTCGGCGCGCAGGTCCTGCGTGATCTTCATCGAGCAGAACTTCGGCCCGCACATCGAGCAGAAATGCGCGACCTTGTGGGCGTCCTTGGGCAGGGTCTCGTCGTGGTAGGCGCGCGCCGTGTCCGGGTCGAGGCCGAGGTTGAACTGGTCCTCCCACCGGAAGTCGAAGCGGGCCTTCGACAGGGCGTCGTCGCGCAGCTGCGCCGCCGGGTGGCCCTTGGCCAGATCCGCGGCGTGGGCGGCGATCTTGTAGGTGATGACGCCGGTCTTCACGTCGTCGCGGTTGGGCAGCCCGAGATGCTCCTTGGGCGTGACGTAGCAGAGCATCGCGCAGCCGAACCAGCCGATCATCGCCGCGCCGATGCCGGAGGTGATGTGGTCGTAGCCCGGCGCGATGTCGGTGGTCAGCGGGCCGAGGGTGTAGAACGGCGCCTCGCCGCACTCGGCGAGCTGCTTCTCCATGTTGACCTTGACCTTGTGCATCGGCACGTGGCCCGGCCCCTCGATCATCGTCTGGCAGCCCTTGTTCCAGGCGATCTTGGTCAGCTCGCCCAGCGTCTCGAGCTCGGCGAACTGCGCCGCGTCGTTCGCGTCGGCGATCGAGCCGGGGCGGAGGCCGTCGCCGAGCGAGAACGAGACGTCGTAGGCGCGGCAGATGTCGCAGATCTCCTCGAAGCGCTCGTAGAGGAACGATTCGCGGTGCCCGGCCAAGCACCAGCGCGCCATGATCGAGCCGCCGCGCGACACGATGCCGGTAACGCGCCGCGCGGTGAGCGGCACGTGGGCGAGGCGGACGCCGGCATGGATCGTGAAGTAGTCGATGCCCTGCTCGGCCTGTTCGATGAGCGTGTCCTTGAACACCTCCCAGTCGAGCTTGAGCGGATCGCCGCCGACCTTCTCGAGCGCCTGGTAGATCGGCACCGTGCCGATCGGCACCGGCGAGTTGCGGATGATCCACGAGCGGATGTTGTGGATGTTGCGGCCGGTCGACAGGTCCATCACCGTGTCGGCGCCCCAGCGGATCGACCAGACCAGCTTCTCCACCTCTTCCGCCGCCGACGAGGTGACGGCCGAGTTGCCGATGTTGGCGTTGATCTTCACCAGGAAGTTCCGGCCGATCGCCATCGGCTCCAGCTCGGTGTGGTTGATGTTGGCCGGGATGATCGCCCGGCCGCGGGCGACCTCGTCGCGCACGAACTCGGGCGTGATGAACGGCGGCACCGAGGCGCCGAAGCTCTCGCCATCGGCGAGCGCCGCGTGCGCCCGGTCGAGCATCTGCTCGCGGCACAGATTCTCGCGGTGGGCGACGTAGATCATCTCCTCGGTGACGATCCCGGCGCGGGCGAACTCGTACTGCGTCACCATCTGGCCCGGTCCGGCCTTGCGGATCGTCCGCTCGGCGGGGCAGGGGGCCACCAGCTTGTCGGCCGGCACGAAGCCGTTGTCCTCGGGCTTCACAATGCGCGGCTGCACGGCGGCGTAGTCGCGCTTGGCGATCCACGGGTCGCGCAGGGTCGGCAGGCCCTTGGCGAGGTCGATGCGGGCGTCGGTCTCGGTGTAGGGGCCGGACGGGTCGTAGACCCGCACCGCCGGCTCGTTCGGGTCGGTCAGCACGATCTCGCGGAACGGCACCCGGATGTCCTCCCGGCCGGCCACGCTCGCGTAGACCTTGCGCGAGCCGGTCACCGGACCCGTGGTCACGGTCTCGGGACTTCCCTTGACGTCTTTGGACAGGACGGGCGCGTTCATCGAGTGGGTCTCCCGGCTTTGGGGCGACCCGGCACGCGTCGATGGAGATGCGATGAAGCGGCAGACGCCGGGATCGGCGCCGCAGGTTCCCGTCCCTCCGCCGGTACGAGCCGGATCAGGTTCAAGGGTCAGGACGTCGCGTCCACTCTCAGCCCCCGGTTGCGGGGCCCCCCTCGGAATGGTTCGAATCTCCGCGTGCCGCCGGACTTTGTCAATGCGTGCGGCAGACCATGCTGGGACGGACGGCTGCCGGCGTCGCCGCGGAACGGTTAGGGTCCGCCCGCGAGACCCGGCGGAGACCCATGCGCATCCTGCTCGTCCTGGCGGCGGCCGCCATCGTCTTCGGCGGCCCCATCGCCGCGCTGGCCGTCTTCCAGCGCAACCTGCTCTACCCGGGCGCCTTCATCGCCGGCCCGCGCGCACGCCTGCCGGTGCCGCCGGGCACCGAAGCGATCTTGCTCGTCACCGCCGATGACGAGCGCCTGCATGCCCTGTAGCGGGCGCCGCGCGCCGGCTGCGGCGTCGTGGTCAGCTTCCACGGCAACGGCTCGCGCCCCGAGCCCGCGGCCGGGCGATCATCCCGGCCAACATCAACCACACCGAGCTGGAGCCGATGGCGATCGGCCGGAACTTCCTGGTGAAGATCAACGCCAACATCGGCA
>NZ_VRUV01000012.1:0-31183 GCF_008039455.1 Methylobacterium sp. WL116 | reverse complement strand
GTGGGCGAACGTGAAGCCGATGCCCAACCGCAAGAACGTGCCGGCCTTCAGTGCCTTCCTGTACAAGTACCGCAATCTGGTCGAGCGGTTCTTCAGCAGGATCAAGCACTTCCGTGCGGTCGCAACAGGGTACGACAAGGACCCGGAAAACTTCCTGGCCAGCGTCAAGCTCGCAGCCGTCCGCGTCTGGCTCAGGACTTTATGAGTCCGCTCGCTAGGGCGTGTTGTCGCTTGAGCTAGTCGAGGGCTGCGGCAAGGCAGAGGACGCCCATGAAGCTGAGGGCGGTCTTCTCGTTCGGGTAGCGATGGCGCGCCATTCCTTGTCCGTCGGCGATCACGCAAGCCTTGGTCCCATAGCCGCCACGCGTCCTTCGACAGGCTCAGGATGAGGCGGCCAAGTGCTTCACGATGATCTCGTTCGGCCCCAGATCCCCCTCGCGGCAGCCCCCGCCGCCTTTTGGTGCGCCCGCACGTTCGTGTCGTCCAGGAACACCATCCCAAACTGAACGCCGCACTCTTGCACAAGGCTGGGAAGGCGCTCCCAGACGCCGGCACGCGACCCGCGGATGAAGATCTGCGCCGCCCGCCACCGGGGACCCAAGTCCTCCGGAACGGCCCGCCACTTGGCCCCGTTCTGATGCCGCTAGAGGATTGCCGAGAGCGTGCGCCGAAGATCTCGTGAGGGCGTTTTGGCCCTGGGCCGGCAAGCCGCCACCAGGGGTACCAGTTCAGACCATTGCGCGTCGCTCAGCATCGTCCCTCCTGACTCAAAAAGATGAAAACGCAAGCCCCGCCAATCCGTTCAGGCCACGACAGGCCCTTGCAGCATTAGGGTATCAGAAAGGGCGGGATCGATGGCTGCCAACGTCTGCAACAGTGCAAGAGGGCCTACAGACACGCACTGCCCGGATTCGTCCAATCGTGTTGCTTTGCTATCTCCTACGAGAGACGTGCACGCATCGACCTCGCGCTATCGCATTTAGCTGCATCCCCAAACGTCTGACGAATCATCGCACGATGGTATTGTTAGACGTTCAAAAAATGATCCGTCCTTTCAAAGCTCCGTCAACTCGCTTATGGTTGAACGGCTTACCTGCTTGGAACTCCGATGAGAGCGCCTCACTTCTCGGGAATAAATACCTCTACAGTTCAGTCAATCTGGACAAGCGATCGCTCTATATCGGAAGCAACCATTTTTGTAGCCAGCAGATTACACCACATACGCTCAAAATTAGCATTTATTTTTATTTGGGTTATAGCATTTATTGCGTCATCCGTAGTGTATAGTAGAATTTTGCATCCAGATTTTATTGCAACAACACAGATACTTCTACAGCCACATATAGTAATAAATGACGGACCTGAGAAATTGCGCCAGTTTTATCAACTTGTGCTGGATAGCGATCAGTGTGAAACTGAGATACGTGTATTAAATTCTCGAGGTCTTCTATACAAAGTATTTGAAGATCAAAATCTTACTGCTGCTTCGGAAATTCAAGGAGGGGCAGATGGTATATGGGCTCTGATTAGCACCAAGCTTGACCGAATGCAAAATGTCACAATCGAAGACTCTGCTTCTATCGAAGCATTCGACGCTTTTCTTAGACGCGTAAGGGTCCGTCGCCTTGGTTTGTCCTACGTGATAGAGATTTCCTACCGGGCGCACAGTGCCGAGCAAGCGACCAAGATTGTGAACGCCATCGCATCAACCTATGCAGCTTACCGGTTGCGTGGCGTGCTGGCTCGCGAGCAGCGGCGCGGCTTCTACCTCGAAAGTCGGCTATCGAATCTCCTACGGCAGATCACCGCTGCTGAGGCAGGAAGCCGCCTCGGGGTGATTCCCGAGTATGCAGTGTTTGATTCCGATGTCCGCCTGCTCGGACCCGCAAATCGACCACTAGGTATTGCCTATCCAAAAATGAGCGCGCTTATGCTTATGATGGGCGGCCTCGGGTTAACCAGCGGATTATTGATCATTCTGCTTCCGCGTGGGGCGCCAGTGCGGCATACGGATCGAGTGGCTACCTCCACAGTTATTCATAAGGTATAAAGTTTGCATGTGGGCGCACATAAGAACACCGCACTTGGCCACCTTTGTCCTCCTTGCGAGCGTCGTCGTGGCTAGGGCAGAGGAGCCTTATCACCTGGGGCCACTAGATCAACTGCAGGTAAAGGTTTCTGACCTACGTGCTGGGACGGGAGAAGCCTATCAATGGCAAGCGTTTAACGGTGATTTCACTGTTGGCGCGTCCGGTCGTGTGTCTCTGCCTGTTGTTGGTGAAATTGAAGCAAGCGGACGCACCACGACGGACATAGCTACTGATATTGCGGAGCGTTTAAAAACCAAAGCGGGCCTTGCGACCAAACCCGACGCGTCAGTCCAGATTATAAAATTCCGTCCCTTCTACGTCGTGGGAGGGGTCGAGAAGCCGGGTGGATATGAATTCCGGCCGAATCTAACTGTCCTCCAGGGTATCAGTCTCGCGGGCGGTATTCAACGAGTGCCAACAGACGTGCTACTACAATTCGTCCGCGATGCTGTTCAATCGCGGGGCGAGATTAAACAGCTTTCGGCAACACGCTTCGCCTTGATCGCGCGCCAAGCTCGTCTCGATGCCGAGGTTAAGGACACGCCCTTAACTTTCCCACCTGAACTCGAAACTCGATCAAAAGAGCCGGAAATTGCTCGTATCCTCCGGGAGGAGCGGCTCACTCTTGAAGCTCGTCACGGATCTCTCACAGCGCAAATCACAAATCTCAAACAAAGTAAAGACTTTTTGACAGAGCAGATTTCCTCACTTGTATCAAAAGATGCGAACACAGGCGAACAGATTCAAATCATTAAGCAAGAACTCGCCCGGATCTCAGGACTTGTAAGTAAAGGCCTCTCCGCAATGCCACGTCAAATCGAGACCTCGCAAACGCTTGCGACTCTCGAGTCGAGTCGTCTTGATGTGCAAATCGCAGTGATCCGCGCGCGTCAAGATATTTCAAGGGCTGACCGCGACATCCTCGACCTAAAGGATCAGAGACGTAATACTGCGCTACAGGAGCTGGCTGAGACTCGAATAAGGTTAAACGAGACAACAGCAAAGCTGGAGTCCGCTAGAAATCTTCTTTACCAAGCAGAAATTCGTTCCCCCGCGACAGTAGTTGCTAATGCAGAGGCTTATACAAAGCCGGAATACATTATTCTTCGCCGTCACAACGGTAAGTCAGAGCAGATTACAGCAGAGGAGGGTGACCTACTCCAACCTGGGGATGTTGTCCGGGTTCAGCCGCACCTCACAGAGACTGCGAAAGGCTTTGTCCCAGGGATGAGCGCAGAGACTGCGCGCACCTTGGGTGGTTCGTTGAACGACTTCTAAAATGGGATTCATACGTGAATAGCTCAGAGTCCGCACCATTCAGATCGCTCGCCGCGGACCGCACAAACCAGATTGAAGCGTTCGCCGGATGTTCGGATCTTAGCCTGCCCAGGCCATCGTTCGCGATCAACGGCCGGTTCTACAGTCATCCTCTGACAGGCGTACAACGCTACGCCCGTGAGATTGTTCTGCAGATGGACGATCTTCTCCATTCTCAAGGAAGCAGTGCCGAACTTATTCTACCACCAGGGGTAAGAGCCAGTCACGGGTTCGCCGCAATCGCGCCAGTCGCCACGAGGGCAACGTCGGGGCATGTTTGGGAGCAGTTGATATTACCGCTCCAAGCCTCAACACCCTTACTTAACCTTTGTAACACAGGTCCTATCGCTCTGCGACGTCAAATCGTGTGTATGCACGATACTAATGTCTTCGATGCGCCTGTCAGCTACAGCCGGTTATTCCGCTTTGTATACCGTGGTTTGCTGCCGGCTCTCGCGCGGCGAGCCACGCTAGTTACTACAGTGTCGCATGCGTCTGCACAGCGTTTGTCTCATCACCTAGGGATCCCCGCCAGCTCAATTCCCGTACTGCCAAATGGGTATGAACATACCTCTAAATGGAACGCTGAAGACTCGGATCTAAATGTCCGCCTTGGGGGATGTCGGCCCTTTGTCCTGCTACTTGGCAGCGTGGCTAAACATAAGAATGCTGCGTTCATTCTTGAGCAGGCTTTAGCGCTCGATGAGATAGGTCTCGATCTTGTAGTAGCGGGAGGATCGAGGCACATCTTTGCCGAAACGATGATGGTCAACGCTTCAAACATTCATCGGCTCGGCTTCGTCACCGACGACGACCTTGCTTGGCTCTACGCGCACGCATTATGCCTGGCATTTCCATCTCTTTCCGAGGGGTTCGGCATCCCTTTAGTGGAGGCAATGGCACTAGGTTGTCCAATTATTTCGTCCAATCGGTCGTGCATGCCCGAGATCTGTGGGGACGCCGCTTTACTTGCGGATGCCGAAGACACAATAGCATGGCTTGCACATTTCCGCCGCGTCGCTGCGTCACCCTCGCTACGGGATGACCTTCGCGCCCGTGGGCAGGAACGAGTCAAGAGGTTTTCCTGGCGTACTTCAGCAGCGTCTTATCTCGATCTGCTGACACGTATGTAGTGTGTAATTAGCCCGCTGGGATAGATTGCTGCAATTGATGGACGGCAGGTCAGGTTAGTACGGCCGGTACTAGATGTCGCTGGCTTATTGTATCTACAATTATATATGCGGTATGGTAAATTCGGAGTCGAATTATGAATAGCACAGGGCCTCACGGTGGGAAGGAGGGGCAGATCGCTCGAGTCTGTGTAGGAATCGCGACTCGCGGCCGCCCGGAACAACTCGCAGCGATGCTTGACCATCTTTCCACTCAAACTCTTGCGCCACACGCAATCGTGGTCTGTTGCTCGGAACCGCGAGATGTTGGATCTGCTACCTTAGACCCGAAAGTTACCGTAGTTTATCGGGAGGCTGGCCTACCACGCCAGCGAAATGGTATTCTAGATGCCGTACCCATAGACACCGACTGGATCGTCTTTTTTGATGACGATTTTTATCCGGATCGACGCTGGCTCGAAACGGTGTCGCAGGTTTTCGCGGCCGATGAAAGAATCTCGTGCATCACTGGCTACGTAGTTGCTGACGGAATCCTAGGTCCTGGCTTAATGAGGGAGGAAGCTCTCGCGCGCATCGCCGCTCACGACTTATCTGATAGTGATTGGATGATAGAAGGCGAGAGTCCCTATGGCTGCAACATGGCTTTCCGCCGGACGGCTATCACAGGGCTTCGCTTCGACGAAAGGCTTGTCCTATATGGTTGGCTCGAGGATCGAGATTTTGGAGCTGCCGTCGCGAAACGGGGGGGGCGGCGGGTTAAAATCGGCAAAGCTTATGGTGTTCATCTTGGCATCAAAGGGGGGCGCGTATCAGGTCGAAAACTAGGTTATTCTCAGGTGATGAACCCCATCTACTTAAATTGGAAGAAGACTATGACGACGAAACAAGCGATCGCTCAGATCGCTCGCAACGTTGGGTCCAACCTCGTCAAGTCGATCCGTCCAGAGCCGTACGTAGACCGACGCGGACGGCTCATTGGCAACTTGATCGCTACGCTTGACCTTCTGCGCTTACGCTTGACCCCAGAGCGGGCCACCTTCCTATGAATTACACCCATCCTGTCGTTCGTGCAGATGACCCCCATCAAGGCACGCTCCCTACATTAGAGCACATCGACGTGCGCGATGAGCGAAGCGATCTAAGTGGCACTTGGATCGGAGACTTAATAACTGCGGTACGGCGGCAAAGGCTCAAACTTTTCCTATGGGTGCTAATCTGCTTCGCCATTAGTTGCAGCTACACCTTTCGTGCAACCCCAGAATACGTCGCCTCTGCGCAGATCGTCCTCGAGCCCCGTGCGCGGCTTCCGGCCGGTTCTGACGCGGCGGCAGCCGCCGCCGCGGTGGCTCCAATTTTAGACAGTGCTCAGGCTGAGAGCCAACTTCAAATTGTTCGTTCGGTACGAAACCTAAGGTATGTTTTTGACACATTAAATTTAGGATCTAATCCAAATTTCGCTCCAGGAACGCCAGGGCTCATCAGTCAGATTATCGGTATCGTGACTTCAATGGGGTTATCATCCAAGTCCACAACTTCGCGGAAACAAGAAGGTAATCAGAATATCGAAATTGCATTCCAAAATTTTTCTGACCGAGTTCAAGTTCGCCGACTTGGGCAGTCCTACGTCATTGAAGTGTCGTTCCGGGGAAGCAATCCTGATGACACTGCTCGACTTACAAACTCGATCGCCGCTTCATATATTCGGGATCAAGTGCTAGTTCACGCTCTTTCCGAACAACGTGGGACTGAATTTCTACAAGGCCGGATTACATTGATTCAAGCTGAAAAGAAGGCAGCCGACGAGGCGGTTGCGAGCGGCATCATCACCGACTTCCAGTTCCCTGACTCGGATGCTCGCATCGTTGGAGAAGCGCTGAAGCCTCTGGCCGCTACCTACCCGCAGACGAAACTCAACCTGTTGTTTGGATTTGTATTTGGCTTAGTTAGTGGAATTGTCCTAATCGCAATAACGAGCAATTTTGATAAGACTGTACGATCGGCGGCTCAGATCAGGCGTGTTCTTGGTATCGATTGCCTAGTTGTAGTCCCCCGGTTGAGATCTGGACGCTTGACGGAGACGACTGCCCTCGACCAGCCAGGATCTGATTTCGCGCAATCTATACGCCTCCTCAGAACTGTGCTTTTTGCTGCTCGGGTCAAGACTAGTCAGGCAGCCGTAGGTATCGTCTCCTACGAGAATGGAAGTGGTTGCAGTACTTTGAGTGCTAATATTGCGCTTTTGATTGCCGGATCGAGTGGTAGTGTAGTGCTAATTGATGCTAATCTTCAGAGGCCTGATCTGACCCGCCGGTTTGCACCAAACAGCGTAGTCGGTCTTGATCAATTCATTAGGTCTTCCCCGGCCAAAGGGCAGCTGCCTGAGATTAATCTGACAGACTCGTTGAGTTTCGTACCAGCGGCAGCTGCAGATCAAGTGGTCGACCCCAACGTATTTCTCGGCACTGAATCGATGCGTACTGCCCTTACTGAGTACAACGAGCCGCGAGATATGATCCTCGATCTACCGTCCCTTGAAGGCTCGTCGGACGCACAGGCTTTAGGAAGCATGCTTTCTGGCATAGTTATCATCGCCGCAATCAATCGTACCAAGATTGATCAGCTTGCAGAAACTGTTCGTGCTCTGCGGTCAGCCAAAAGCCAAGTGCTCGGTGTTGTGCTGAATGATCCACTTCCTCTTAGAGGCCGTCGGTCAATTCGTAGAACGACATAAACTCAGTCTTTATTTCGAAAAAAATTAGATTCGCTTTTGGTGTACGCTAATCGTCGAGTGGCGTCCCACGGCTTCTAGCGTTACCGCCGTCGTTTAGATTTCAGGACACAGAGTTTTACGAGTTAGGGACAAGACCGTTTGGCCTGAGTTCGGCATATGAGGGCGCAAGCGACCGGCGTGCCGTTGGCGTCCACGACGAGGTGGCGCTTCGTCCCCGGCTTGCCTCGATCCGTCGGGTTCGGCCCCGTCGCAGTGCCCCTTCTTTCACCGGCAGGCTCGCACTGTCGAGGGCGGCCCGTGACCAATCGAGCGCATTTGCATCCTGAAACTGCTCCAGCATCACGCGATGCAGAGCGGCCCAGACGCCAGCTGCCTGCCATACGCCCAGCCGCCGCCAACTCGTCTTGCCGCTGCAGCCGACATCGGATCGCGGCAGATGCTTCCACCACATGCCCGTGCGCAGAAGCAGAATGATGCCCGCCAGTGCCGTCCGATCCGAAGCGCGCGGCCGACTACCCTTCGGCTTCTCCGGCTCCGATGGAACAAGCGGCTCGATCACCGCCCAGAGGTCGGCAGGTGCAAAAGCGTCCATGCCCGCCTAACCCGCTCAACACGGTTTTGTCCCGCGCTCCAAATGCACCTGACGGTGCTGGCAGAATATTTTCATGACCGATCATCAAATCAGTTTACGATTCCGTTAAAGGCTGTACGTCGATCCTCTTATGGTTCTACGGACACCGTTGATACGCTCCTGAGGGTGGGCAAGTTGTTTCATAGCGAGGATGCGACCAGCTTCAGGCATCTTTGACGCCGAAAGCAGCAACTGCGAAGTCGCGCATTATCTCGCTTCTCGAGAGGGGTAGCTGCTTCGCGCTATAAGCGCCTCCGAACACCATCCTGGTGAGCTCGACCCCACGCGCCGGAGCGCCACGACGGCGGTACATGTCAAGCCGACGCTCGTTCAGTGCGAGGTGGGCTCGAAAAGCTGCGAGCCCCGCCTCCACGGCTCCTGCTTTCTTACCGCCTTCGGCCGCGATCTCCTCTAGTATGCCGATCCGGTTGCGAACGACGTTGATCCGCTGATTTAGCTTCTGGCCGGAATCGCGGTAAACAACAAGGAAATCGGACAGAGTGCGCCGCGTGTGGCGCCAACCCATCGTATTCGTTTCGTGGATGCGGTAGCGGACGAGTGGCTTGTCCACGTGGGCAATTTTACCGAGCACGAGGGCCAGGAAGAACACCCAATCGTCGTGAGACGCCCGTTCGGTGGGTTTCAGTTTGTCGATGCTCCCGGCCCAGAACCGGCTGTAGTCGAGGAGCTCACGCCGAAACATGATCGAAAACCCAAGGCTCGAATTCCAGATGTCGAGCGACAACGGATCATGCAAAACGATCCCGCGGCCGGCGCCCTCGCCGAGTGCCCCGATTGGCTGCCCGTCTACGCCAACCAAGGTGGCGTCGTGAAACGCCATCATCACGCCAGGGACTGAGACAGCCGCGGCCATCTCCTCGAGCTTTGTTGACTCCCAAAGGTCGTCCTGGTCGCAGAATTGCACAAGGTCGCCCGTACAGTGCGCCATCGCCTCCATGAAATTTTGCCGGTAGCCGAGCCGCCGTTCGTTGCGGAGCACGACAATGTTGAGCGGGCTCGTAGCCGTCTCTTCCAGGATCGCGAGTGTGCCGTCGGTCGACCCGTCGTCAGCGATAACCACCTGGTAAGGGCGTAGCGTCTGTGCCTCCAGGGTGGCGATCTGCTCACGCAGGAATCGCGCTCCGTTGTAGGTGGTCATCGCGATCGACACCCGGGGGCACTGCCCCCCGACTCCCGATGCCCACGCGCAGCTCATATCTTGCAGCATATGTTGTTCCATCGTGCGGACTCACCCCCGTCATCGCTTGGGTCGCTCGGATGTCTAAGACCGCCCACATCAAAGCCGAAAACCGGCAGTGCCTCCTCAGCCTCAGGCACGTTGGGTACACCGTCATTGCTCAGGCAAACGCTGCTGACGTAGCTGGAGTGGGCACACCTTCGAGTTCAGTACCTACCAGACACCGTGGTGAGCTTCTACAAGGTTGGCAGCGAACTGAATCACGCCGATTTTTTGGATGCGCCAAATCGTGCGGGGATGGGGTCTGGATGCGAGACCTCTTAACGCCGCCGACGATGCGAATGGCGAGTTTGATAAAATAGGAACTGGGCGGTGTGTAAATTAAGTTAGCCAATGCAAGATTAACTTGCAGACCCTGGCACAGCGCTATCTCGGGTGTGAGTTCGTTGTGCACGCGCTGCTGGCGGTTGTTGTAGGCGGCGTTGAAGCTGATCTGACCGGTAATTTGGACCGGGCCGATTGAGAGGCTACTGTATTGTGGCGGCCATGGGTAGCCGGAAGACTACATCCGGGCCGGTGACAGGCATGGGCGGCCGGTAGCCCAAGGACGAATGCGGTCGAATGCGGTTGTAGGTATTTTGCCAGATCCCGATTACGGTCTGTTCCTCCTTGAGTGTGCGCCGGCGATCTATTCCTCGGTCCCTAGCCCTAGTTGCCGTCCGCGTCGGGGTGAAGCCCTGCCGCTTGGCTTAGGCAGTCCGCTGCCCCTCGGCAGCATTTCGCCGCTTCCGCGAGCCTCGATCTCGCAGAATAGGCCCCCCCTTCCCGAAAGCGTAGGGCGGCCGCTCACCCTATCCGGTGAGCGCAGCGGCCGCCCTACGCGCCTTCAACCCGCGCCTGTGGACGGATTTGGCGTTTCGCCCCTGCTCTGGGTTCGGTTTCAGCTTGTGAACGGCCTGTGGAAACCCTTCTGAGAGTTTCGATAGTCGTGGACGGCACAGTTGTGCCCGCTACTCCCTGGAAGCCCGAATGGCTCGCACGAGGCATGCGCAGGCGTAGCCAGGCCGACCATTCGGGGTTGGCGACCGTGACCACATTGGTGTCGTTCCTCGAGCGGCTGAGCCGACGCTCCTTGATAGCCACGATGCCGAGCAGCCGCGCCTGCCGAAGGGTCCGCTTCACCAAGGTCGCGCACACACCGGCGAGCGCCGCGATATGCCCGATCGCCAGGGTGCACTTGCCTCGCTTCCCGACCTCGGGCGCGACCACGGCCAGGACGGCCTGTTCGCCGGGCGTGAAGGCGAGTGCGAGCTTCGGGGGGAGGTAGCCGCCGGCGGCCATGCGACGGCGCCTGACAAGGCTTTCGGGCATGCGAGGCCGTGAACCGGTGCGGTGGTGTGAGCGGGCAGGAAGTGCCCCTTCTCTTTGAACGGGAGGGGCACCTGCCAGAACGAGCTGCGCTGATACAATCCCGAGCGTCCGCGCCTTCACGGGCGCTGCGTAGCTTGCGCTGCGGCGTGCTCCCATGCGCCCGTCGAGCTGCTCTGCCTAGCCGATCGTCCGCGGCAGCTTCAACAGCCCGCCGCATCTCCTCGAAAACGCCCATAGCTTCGCCCCTCGCGTCGAACGACCCGCCGCAGGGGCGCAGGCGCATGCAGGCAAAGCTCCGCCATCAGGGAAAACCGCAGTTTTCCTCTTGACCCGGGGCATCGATTTCGGGGAGGATGATGTCGCCAAACGATCATCTAATCCCCGGCCTCAGCCGGCATGTGACCCGCCCTAGTGGCGGGTTTCGTGTTTCTAGGCTCCGACTCGCTGCACTGCGCAGCTCGTCGCATAGTCGTTTCGGCAGGCTCCGTGTCAAACGGCCAAGCCGCTGGCAAATAGCCGGCTTTCGCTCGCAGCCCAAGATTGCATGGTCGCCCGCAGACGGAAATCCCTCCGGCCGGCCTTTCTCGCAGCAGGTGCCCTGGGGCCCAGGTGCGCGTCAGCCCCCTCGCCCAACCGCCTAATGGCCCTCGTGCTCAGATGCCCACGTGCCCATCGGCTCAGGCGAGCGCTCGGGCATCTACCCTATGCCCCAAAGGGGAACTTGCCCTTCAGGGCGCTCGGGTTAAAAGTTCGTTGACCTTTTGGGCCTCAGCTCGCTTGGGTGCTCGGGAAGGCGTACAACAGGGGGGGCTGGGGCGATGGCGGTCATATCCGTGTGCTCGACCAAGGGCGGTGTTGGAAAGACAACGCTGGTGATCTGTCTGGCCGACGCCTTCGCGCGCCAGGGCGGCAGCGTCGCTATCGTTGATGCCGATCCGAATGGGCACATAGCCTCTTGGCGCGAGCGCGCCGGCGAGGACTGCAGCGTGGATGTGATCGCGGACGTGACCGAGAAAACGGTTCTCGACCGGATCACTGACGCAGCGTCGCGTTACAGCCTCGTCTTCGTAGACCTTGAGGGTGCCGCCTCGCAGATGGTGACCTATGCGATCGCGGAGAGCGATCTGGTGCTGATACCGACCAAGGTGTCAGGCATGGACCTTCAAGAGGTGTTCCGCACGTATGAGGTCGTTCAGCGTGCAGAGAAGATGCTGCGCCGGCCGATCCCGGCCCGCGTTGCCCTGACGCAGATGTCGCCCCTGCAGAGCCGCGTGGCACAGCACGCCCGCCAGGAAATCCAATTAGCCAACATCCCGGTCCTGCGTACGGAGATCATCCAACGCGCGGCATACCAGAGCATCCACTTCACCGGCGCGACGCCGGCTCACCCCAACGGTGACCCAAAGGCCTTGCAGGAGGTCGCTGGCACGCTCGGTGAGCTGCTCGAGGTTCTCGCTGTTCATCAGGAAGCCGCGTGAGCGCAATGATGAAGCCCGCTTTCCAGCCCGCCCCACGCCCGCGGCCACGTATCTCGCAGGAGGGTGCTCAGCAGCTCGCCGCAGCAACGAGCGACCTCGGCTTCACCCGATCCTCCACCGCTCCCGAGCAGCAGGCCGAGGCATCAATCTCAGCTGCAGCTGCAATTGAGCCCCCGCTTGGCCCGACTGCCCAAGAACCCAAAGCCCCCATTGCCCCTGCGAAGGGGGCGGCGCTGAAATTTGAGGTGCCAGATACGGTGTGGACAGCCCTGCGCCAGGAAGCCCTGAACCGCCGGGTGACGGTAAAGTACCTCGTCCTCGAGGCGCTCGCCGCGAAGGGCTACAACGTCGACCTGGCTGCAGTGCCGGAAGACGGGAGGCGTCTGCGATGAGGCTGCGGGTTCCCTAGGTTCTCCTCCGACTACGAAGTCCCAGATCCAGAGCGTGAAGATCTAGGACCTTGCATTCTGCAGCGAGCAGCATCCAGAGCACGCCCTTGGGTTCATCGGGCCGATCTCATCCTGCTCGACCAAGCGACTTAGCGAAAATAGGACAACGGCGAGCGGATCGTGCTGCTATCTTTCCGACGCGTTTTTTGCCGTAGGCTCATGAGGCCACTCGACCTGTCGAACGCAGGTCCCAGGCCGTGACGCACAAAATTCCCAGGTACCGTCGCCTCGCTTGGTTCCTCGCCGCGCCTTATCTGCTGTTCGCCCTTGTCCTTGCTGGGTAGGCCACGTGGGACGCACGCCCTCTACCAGCCTGCCTTGCCAATGGACTTGATCCGTTCAACCCAGCCCAGAAATGCCGCTGCCGCCTCGTTCTGCACGAAGATAGCCGCACCACCTGGAGCCCCAATCGCAGTCACACCCTGGTCGAGCAGGGCACCGTGTCCGGAGTACCCGACCTACGAGCCGCTGGGATCGCGACCCTCGTAGCCCTCATCCTCTACGTTGCCACCTGCGGTCTCCGCTGGCTGGTCGATCACCGTCAGAGACCGCTAAATGGGTGAGGCATGCTGACCCACGTCAGTAGGTCATGCGGCTAAGAGCGCCTAACAGAACGGGCACGGGGCTGGCGGGCGTTGATCTTGATGGCTCGTCCGCTTCTGCCCGATGATCTCTGGACCAAGATTGCGCCGCTTCTGCCGCCGCCCCGCCCACGTCCAAAAGGTGGTCGACGGCCGATCGAGAACCGAACTGCATTGACGGCATTCTGTTCGTGCTGCGCTCAGGCGTTCCGTGGGAGATGCTGCCAGCGGAGATGGGCTGCGGCTGCGGGATGAGTTGCTGGCGCCGCTTACGGGACTGGCAGGCGGCCGGCGTATGGGCGCGCCTGCATCAGGTGCTCTTGAAGCGCCTGCACGGGGCGGGCGAGATCGACTGGAGCCGAGCGGGCTTGGACAGCGCCTCTGTCCCAGCCCAAAAAGGGGTTCTACCACCCGCCCGAACCCGACGGACCGGGGCAAGGCGGGCACGAAGCGCCACCTCGTCACCGATGCGCGCGGTACGCCGCTCGGCTTCCGCCCGAGTGGGGCCAACCGGCACGACAGCGTGATGATGGCACCGACCCTTGATGCCATTCCACCCGTGCGCAACGGTCGGCGGCCCCGACCACGACACCGCCCGGACAAACTGCACGCTGACAAAACCTACGACGCTGAACCGCGCCGACACGAGTGCCGAGCGCGTGGGATTGTACCGCGCATCGCACGCCGCGGCATCGAGAGCAGCGAGAGGCTGGGCCGGCACCGGTGGGTGGTGGAGCGCACGCACGCTTGGTTCAATCGCTTCCGTCGGCTGCCCGTGCGCTACGAGCGACGTGCAGACATCTACGAAGCCTTCACCAGCCTCGCTGCCAGCCTCATCACACTCAACCAAATCAGACAGTTCTGTTAGGCGCTCTAAATTCTTTGCCAGACCTGTAAAGGGCGGACCAATTCCAGGCCGCTGTGGCGGAGTAAAACCAGGCCATTGGCGGCCGGCAGCTTGAACGATGAAGGGGCCCGATCGGGCCCCTTCATCGTTTATCGCCGATCCTGAGGCTCAAGCTAGCAGGATCTCGCCCGTCTCGGGATCGTGGGGATCGATGGTGGCCTAGTTTTGCTCCGCCCTGCGTCGCCGCAGCCGCGTCGGCTGCGGGAGGCCTTGAGGCGGTAGCTGTCGCCGTTCAAGCTGAGGATGCTGACGTGGTGAGTCAGCCGATCGAGCAGCGCGCCGGTGAGCCGCTCCGAGCCCAGGACCGAGGTCCAATCCTCGAATGGCAGGTTCGAGGTCACCACGGTCGAGCCACGCTCGTAACGCTGGGAGAAGACCTCGAACAGCAACTCGGCTCCTGTGGCCGACAGCGGCACGTAGCCGAGTTCGTCGACGATCAGCAGCTTCACCGAAGCCAGTTCGCGCTGCAGCCGGAGCATGCGGCGCTCGTCGCGTGCCTCCAGGAGCTGGTTGACCAGAGAGGCCGCGGTGGTGAACGCGACCGAGAAGCCCTTCTGGCAAGCTGCCAGGCCAAGAGCCAAGGCGATGTGGGTCTTGCCGGTGCCGGAGTTGCCGAGTGCGATGACGTTCTCTCGGCCAAGGATGTAGCCGCAGCGCGCCAGTTCCAGCACGAGCATCTTGTTCAGGCTCGGGATCGCGCTGAAGTCGAAGGTGTCGAGGCGCTTCACCGCCGGGAAGCGTGCCGACCGGATCCGGCGTTCGACCATGCGCCGTTCGCGATCGATGAGTTCCAGCTCGACCAGCCGGAGCAGGTAGCGCGGGTGGTCGATGCCGCCCTGAGCGCACTCCCGGGCGACCTTGTCGTACTCGCGCAGCACCGTGGGCAGCTTCAGCTGCTTGAGGAGGTGGGCGAGCAGGATCCCCGGCGTGCCGCCGGTGGTGCCGCCCGGCATCGTCTCGTCACGTGCCGCGCTCATGCTGCCACCTCCGGCACCAACACCGTGTAGTCGGCGGCCGCGGTCGTCCTCACCGCCCTCCTCGGCAGATGCGGGTAGGCCGCCAGGACGAGCCGGGGCGGTCGTCGTTCCAGCCGGGCCAGCGCGATCAGCTTGACCGCGTCGAAGCCGATCGCCCCGAGCCGGATCGCGTCGGTGACGGCCGAGGCCACGACGTCCTTCGGCATCGCCTCCATCAGGCACAGCACCTGGATGAACTCCCGCTTGCCGCGGTTGCCCATGCGCGCCTCCAGGAGGTGGCGTAGGTGCTGGAACGCCTCGGGCAGATCCCAGCCCTGGAGCGCGGCCGCTTGGTCGATGTTTGATCCCGGGGTTTGGTGGTGCAATCTTCACGTCTGAGTGGAAGGACGCGCTATGGGCCAGGTTCTTCACGGCAGCGCCACGACGACTGAGGCGATCCGTCGAGCGATCCAGCATAGTCAAGCGAGCCTGAGGACGTTGTCGAAGCGCTATGGGATCAACCAGAAGACGGTTGCAAAGTGGAGGCTGTTAGGACCAATCGCCCCAGGCAACAGCTCCAGGACGGAAAAAAGAGAGTACGCCCCCCATCAAATGGGTACCCCGATCGTCAGAGTTGCGCTAGAGCGCATTCCATATCGTCTCCCAACACTGTTACATGAAAGACTTTTACGCACTCAATGCTCATTAAACGAGTGCCCCATGGCTTCGAAAAACGGCGCTACCATATAATCCAACGCCGTGCGCTCGCCAGTCGTGATGACGACCTCAGCGGGCATGCCTGCCACGAGGCGGCCCTGCATCATCTTAGGTACTTGTAGTTTGTTAATCTGCACAATTCCAAGAAAATAGGGTTGATGTGTCGCCTCGTCGATTAAGCGATCACGCGAGATGGTCTCAAGATTACCGAGTATGACCGGAATGCGTCGCGAGTGAAAGGTTGGAAACTTGATTTCCGCCGGCATGCCGGCATGCACGGTTTCGAGGTCGTTAGGCGAGAACTGCACATGCACGACCAATTTGTCATCGTTAGGCACGATTTCCATCAATGCCTCAGCCGAGCGAACGACTTGGCCAACCGTGTAGACTTTAAGGCTCTGGACAACGCCTGATCGCGGCGCCCTGACCTCAAGACGCTTGAGTACATCTTGGGCTACAGACAGCTTCTCGCGCAACTCAGAGCCTTTCTGCCGCGTCTCTAAAAGCTGTCCGGCGATGTCTTCTTGAAGTTTCTGCTTGATTTGTGTGATCTGTAGGCCGGCCTCGCCGATGCCGTTTTGAGCTTTAGCCGTATCGGCGATCGATCGCCCAATAACCCCCTCGAGCCGCGTACGCTCCCGCTCCATCACAAAAAGACGATTTATCGGGATCAGATTTTTCTCGTGCAACGTGCGTAAGCCAACGAGTTCCTGATTGATAAAACCGACTTGCGCCTCCGTTGAGGTTTTCTCTACAGTAATGCCCAATATTTCAGTCTGCAACTGCCGGGCACGGGACTCGAGCAGCTCGATTTGAGCTTTGAGGGAGCCTTGACGCTCCTTGAATTGATTCGTTTGGTCCGTGATGATCCGGGCAACAATAGGATCGGTCCGGCGCGCCGTAATTTCTGCAGGTAACTCCAGGGCAGCTGCGCCGTCGCGCTCAACAATTAGGCGCGCCTCCTGTATCAGAACAGCATCCAGCTGGCTGCGAAAGAGATCGACGCTTGCGCGCGACTGAACGGGATCAAGGCGCATTAGCAGTTCGCCCTGCTCCACTGTCTGACCTTCCTTGACCAAGATTTCTCTAACCATACCCCCTTCGAAATGCTGTACGACCTTACGGCTATTCTCCACGTTTATTGTACCTTGACTGACTACAGCCCGGTCAAGTCGGGTAACCGCAGCCCAGGCCCCCATCACACCGAAAGTTGTGAAGATTAGTGCATAGCCGGCTAGTGCGTGATGCTTCCATGTTGTCAGGCTTGGTGGTTGCGGCATGCCCTTCTTGGGTTCAGATCCAGAGGCAATCGGCGTCACGGCGCGACGCTCGGTACCAGCCAGCACGAGCCAGACCTGTAATGCTGTAGCCGCCAGTCCTGAACGGCTAAAAGGCGTCGGAAAATGGATTTTCATTGCTGACTTAACCTCTATCCCGCGGCCCGCTGGGCTTCCCCGCCGATCCGGTCGGGTTGAACTGGTACTGAGGCCGGCACTGCACGTGGTCCAACTACCTGCCCAAAGATTTGCTCGCGCGGTCCGTAGGCTTGGATGGTGCCCTGGTTCATCACGAGCACCGTATCGACCGTGCTCAAGATGTTGACCTTGTGCGTCACGATCATGATTGTAGTGCCCATCTGCTTCAGCTCTTGAACTGCCTGCATCAAGGCTTCCTCGCCCGCTATGTCGAGGCTGGCATTAGGTTCATCGAGCACGATGAAGCTTGGATGGCCGTACATGGCGCGCGCTAAAGCGATCCGCTGACGCTGGCCGCCAGAGAGCGCGTGTCCCCCGATCCCAATCTGGGTGTTGTAGCCTTCGGCCAAGCCTTGGATCAGCTCGTGGCATCCTGCCTTCTGGGCCACAGCAATCACAGCGGCGTCGTCTATTGCCTCGAAGCGAGCGATGTTCTGCGCTACGCTACCGGCAAATAGTTCGACGTCTTGGGGCAAGTAGCCAATATGGCGCCCGAGTGCTTGCGGGTCCCAGTGTGACAGGTCGGAGCCATCGATGCGCAGGGCCCCAGAGCCGATTGGCCAGACGCCCGTAACTGCACGAGCTAGGCTCGACTTGCCCGCAGCGCTTGGGCCGACAACCCCAACTACGGTCCCCGGCATCAGGCGGAAGCTTACACCACGTATAATGGGATTGCTCTTACCGGGTGCGGATACGAAGAGGTTCTCGACGTCGATCTGGCCAGCGGGCCGCGGCAAGTTCATGCGCTCAGGCTCGATCCCAGCGAATTCAATGAGCTTCTGAAGCCGACCGTAGCTCGCCCGTACGGCAGTGAAGCCCTTCCAATTTGCAACTAAGAGTTCGATAGGAGCGAGCGCCCTTCCGATAATGATCGAGGCTGCAATCATCGAGCCTGGAGAGATTTCGCGGTGAAGCGCAAGATAGGCTCCTACCCCTAGGATCATAGTTTGGAGAAACATGCGCGTGAATTTCGTCGTTGCAACGATAAGCCCCGCACGGTCGCTGGCCAATGCCTGGAACGCTAAAACTTCAGCGTGGCGGTGTCCCCAGAGACCGCGTAGGGCTCCGAGCATGCCCATGGCCTGCAGTACCTCGCTGTTACGTATTGCTGCCTGCGCGTACTGTCCAGCAGCGTTGGCTGCTTGCCCAGCAGCGGCCAGCTCGCGCTTCGTGGCAACATCGTTGAGAAGCGTCAGGGCAAAAATGATTAGGCCGCCGGCGATCGCCATCCAGCCAAACCAGGGGTGCAGGATGAAGCAGGCCAATAGAAAGATTGGTGTCCAAGGCGCATCGCAAAACGCTAGCAAGCCGCTGCCTGTGAGGAACTCACGCACGGCATCAACATCACGCAGTGCAATCCCATAACCGCCCTCGGGATTGCGCAGGTTGCCCCGATGCACGGCCGAGAAGACTGGGTTTGCGATTTCCTGATCGAACAGGATACCGGCGCGTACAAGAATTCGCGAGCGGAGCATCTCAAGAATAGCGTAGACGACAAGAGCAAAAGTGGCTATGATTGTGATGCCTACAAGAGTCGTCTCGTTACGGCTCGATAATACACGATCGTAAACCTGAAGCATGTAAATTGGGCTGACGAACATCAGCAAGTTTATGAAAAAGCTGAACACAATCGCCGTAACGAAAACGGGTTTCGTCGCCTTAATACCGTTCTTCAGGATCGACGATCCCGTGGCCGCGCTCCTGATTTTCATCCCCGGTGGTCCTGTTCTCGATCGTCACTTCGTATCGCTCCGGTGCCCATATCACATCCGCATACCCAATGGCAGTCGGCGGAACAGGCCACAACTAGGAAGTTCTTCAGCCAACAATGCGCCCTCAATAAAATCGACGAGATGTCGAATACTGAAAACCATATATTAAAATCTAGCGATGGATAGCGCGTTATTTTTCGGTACAAATCCGTAGCAATTTTGTATTGTCATGACACTTTCAAAATATTTTCGCATGGACCATGGAGGGTTTGGTCAAGCTCACATGGAATTGAGCCAATATCAAGCAGATCGTTTCATCTGAGACTTCAGCAGCGCAATATTTATACTAAGATCGACAGAAGTTTTTTAACCTGAGCTATGAATAATTGTGCAATGCAACGAAAAATCTGGGATAAGCAAATCGACGTGCTATCTTAGCTTATAGTATTTGCTTGGATAAATAGCCATTTTGCACGAAGTTAAATAATCGTTCTTACATAATCAAGATCTTTTTCTTGAAAGCTATGTATTGGAAATGCCGGTCGGTCCAATGCTGGTATCTGCTACTACGTCGATTAGAACGCAGGAATTTCTATCACAAATTGCAAATGCGCGGCTTTGCGGCAGTACATGCGTCTCCATCCCGACGCCACTCGTAATTCCCTCGAGGTAGAATATTACCTCGAAGCTGTAGCTGTCAATATATGATGCTATCTGAAAGAAGCCGGCGACTCCTAGATTGAGGTGATTTAGTATCGTATCAAGGAGTTCAGATGTTTGTGGGTGGCGACGTTATCGAGGATGGCGTGGATCATCTTGCCGGGCGAGACGGCGGCCTCGATGCCATTGAGAAACCGGATGAGTTCGCCGTTTCAGTGGCGCTGCATGCAGCGGCCGAGCACGTTACCGGCTCGGACGTCGAGGGCGGCAAACAGCGTCGTTGTGCCGTGACGGGTATCGTCGTGAGTCTGGACGGCGGGATAGCCGGGGGCGAGCGGCCGGTCGGGACGAGTCCGCTTCAGCACCTAGATCTGGCTCTTCTCGTCGATGGACAGCACCACATTGTGGGCGGGCGGCTTCATGTAAAGGCCCACGACATCCTCGACCTTCTGGGTAAAGGCCGGGTCGTGCGAGCGCTTGAACGTTCGGATCCGATGCGGTTGCAGGCGATGCTCCTGCCAGATCTGCTGTACGGAGCGCAGTGAGATCCCGACCCGCGCGGCGACGGCTCGGCCGGTCCAGCGTGTGACCTCGTCGCGTGGCTCCGAGCAGGTCAGCGCCAGCACCTTCGCCACCGTCCGCGTAGAGTGTGTTGCCGGGCGGGCGCGTCTTGTCGCGCAGCAGACCCTCGACGCCCTCCTCGGCAAAGTGTTGCTGCCAGCGCCACACGGCGGGCCGGCCGAGCCACCTCCTGCACAGGCAAGCGCTTGCCAGAAAGCAGGACGATGCGCACCCTCAGGATGTGCTTGAGGGGTCGAGATCGGTCGCCCGCGATCACGGCAAGCGCTAACTGAATGGCGCTGTCGTGGAGCATGCAGACGGTCTGAGCCATTGCCCAGACTCGCATGCGTCACCCGCCTCGTGAATCCTCCGACCGCATCACTGCACAAGCGTCCGGACTCATAACCAGTAGCTGGCGGTCGCGTCGAGGCAGACGGCAGCAAGGTAATTGGTTGCTAGGCGGTCGTAGCAAGTCGCAATCAGCGGAAGTTCCTGAGGCGGCCGAACGTCTCCTCGTTAGCGTTGTGCCCCCGATAAAGCATGGGCGAGAAGCACAGCTTCCAGCGCCGGTTGACCTTGGCGGGATGTTGGGTGCGGCTCTTGCTGATCCGTGGTGTCCATCTCAGGTGTGCTCAGGTGGGCCTGTGGTCGCTCCGGTGGTCGTAAATCTGCAAATACGACTTTGCGTTTGATTGATGGTTCTGTCAGATATCACTGGTCTTCATAGTCATAAGGAATCCGAACGAGGTGCAACCGGTCTCATCCCCGGTTTGAGCCGGTGCAGAAGCTAAGCCCGTCAGCTACGGTCGCCGACTGTCCAAGTGCCCCCTCATGGATGGCATTCCCTGTTATCGATAAACTGACCGCTGAGCGCACCGCCGCGAGAGCGGCGCTGTCGTCTTAAATGTCGTAATTACAGAAATACGATTGTCTGGGTTTGCGGTGATGCAGAAATGTGGCCCTCGAACCATATTCATCGCAATCTGATTGGATAGTCGCTACCCAACCGTTGGCACCGCCACGTTTGTGTGAAATCGTGGACCTACAGAACCGGTTTTGAAGAAAATCGTAAATGCAAATAAGCGCAAATCCAGAAAGGCGGCTCTATGATCATCGGGGTGCTCAACCAGAAAGGCGGGGTCGGCAAGACAACCGTGGCGACCAACCTCGCTGCCATCTGCGTCAAGGCCGGCAACCGCGTGCTACTGGTCGATGCCGACCCGCAGGGCAGCTCGATGGCCTGGTCATCCGCCCGGGAAGGCGAACCGCTGTTCCCGGTGATCAGCATGGCGAAACCGACCCTGCACAAGGATCTGCCCGAGCTGGCGTCGGACTATGATGTTGTGATCATCGACGGCGCGCCACGAGTCAACGACCTCGGCCGCGCCGCCATCCTGGCCAGCGATATCGTGCTGATCCCGGTCCAGCCCTCGCCGTATGACGTGTGGGCCTCGGCTGACACCGTGCAGCTAATCAAGGAGGCCCAGCAATACAAGGAAAATCTTAAAGGCGTGTTTGTTATTAATCGCAGAATCGTAAATACGGCGATTGGCCGTGATGTGGCCAGTGCGTTGGAACAATTCGGCTTTCCGGTCCTGGCCGCAGGCTTCAGCCAGCGCGTGATCTACGCTGAAAGCGCGATGCAAGGCTTGTCCGTGATCGAAGCCGATCCCAAAAGCGAAGCCGCTATGGAGGTTGCGCAGCTGGCGGCCGAACTCATTCAGATCAAGCCAAAAACCAATAAGGAAAGGAAGGCCGCATGACCAAGGGAGGAAAATCGGTGTTGTTCAAGGTGCCCACGTCCAAGCTCGCTACTGGCGCCGATGCCTGGATCGCCAATCGAGGCACTGAGCCGGTGAGCGACCGAGAGGGGGGTAAAGCGACGGCGTTGAAAACCATCGAGGCTGTGCTGCCGCCGGCTCCAGAGCCTGCTGCTGCGCCCAAGGAGAAGATGTCCCGCTTCACGATCGACGTGCCAGAAAGCTTGCACCGTCGTGTCAAGATGCACTGTGCCGGTCGCGGTACCAAAATGGCCGACATGATGCGCGAGCTCTTGGAACGCGAATTTCCTAAAGCGTAATTCATCAAAAACAGAAATACGATTTTACGGAATTCTACTTTTGAGTACCCCTGTTCGCCTTGATCTGATGACCCTGGAGACCTTCGGTGTTCTGGGGTTGCACGAGAAAAACGCCTACCTGCAGGACTTGGCTGACACGTTCTGCACTTTGACTAGCCGCCCGACAGTTGAGCTGACCAAGGAAGCCCTGAGCCGCCTCCGGCGCTTCTACAGCCGTCGCAGCCTAGCTGATCTCAAGATCGCGCCCGAGCCGGTCACCGACCTTGATATTGCCCTCAAGGCTCTCGGAGAGGCGGTGAAGCTGAACGAGCGTCAGCCCGATATTATCGGCGCGCTGACTGCCGAGCTTCCGACGCCGGTGTTGCGCGTGGCCCCTGAAGACGACTCGCAGATGTCGTTCTTCGTGCCGAGCATCTACGACGCTCCGCTGAAAGACGACGTCAATCTAATGGATGTCGCGCCGTTTTCCCTTGGCAAGGCCAAGCGGGGAGGGGAGATCCGCTACGAACTCAAGGACTGCATTATTACGATCGACGGCAGCGCCTCGGCCGGCCTCGCCACGGTGTTCGACTACGACATCTTCCTGCACATGGTGACCAGCCTGGCCGAAGAAGCCCGACGCTACCGCCTGGAGCAGGAGAAGGGGCTGCGCACCGATGTGCCGGCGCGCGTGTATCGCCCCAGCACCTCGCACATCCTGAAATTCTGCCGGCGCAGCTCCGGTGGCAAACAATACAAGGACCTGGAAGCTGCGCTGGACCGCCTGCAGGGCACCCGCATTAAGATCGTCAACTTGACCGGCGGCAGCCGCCGCGAGGTCATCACGATGCCGCTGATCCAGACGTTCAAGGTGATCAGCAAGACGACCACCGGTAACATCGACATGGTGGAGATCGGCATCCCGGACTGGGTCTATAACGGTGTGGTGCGCGAGAAGGGCAACCCACAGATCCTGACCCTGAACCCGGAGTATTTCCTGATCACCCAGGGCATCGGCCGTTTTATCTACCGGCTGGCTCGCCGCGCCGCCGGCAAGAGCGGCGCCGCCCGGTATGGCTTGAAAGAGCTGCACAAGCGCAGCGGTTCCACCCAGGGCCTGCCCCAGTTCAGTTTCCAAGTTCGGCAGTTCGTAGCCAGCACACGCATGTTCCCGTTCCCAGATTATGATCTGGAGCTGGTGCCGGGCCGCCGCGAAGAGGTGCTGGTTATGCGCGAGCGCAAACCGGAAGAGGCTGACATCCCCTTGGGCAGCGGGGCTGGTAAGCCTGAGTTGCCCCTGGCGTGAACTCGTTTTTGTCAGCCGTTTTTGTCAAAACCGTACTTCGCCGATGGGCCCGCCAAGGCGCTCTTTCTACAGCTACGCCTGTGGATAACTTTTGTCATAGCCGTACATCGCCAACCCAAAACCGTACATCACCAACCAAATCCCGTACTTCGCCAATGACAAGCCGTACATCACCAATTGGAAGGCCGTACATCATCAATTTTCGCGACACCTAAGTCATTGAAATTGAGGATAAATTTTTGTCAGCGTAGCATGCTGAAAAACCTTAAAACTTATTAAAACCTGGAAAACTATCTAAAACGGCTGGGCTTTCGGACAACTCGCCGCTTGCAGTTCTGCTTAATCCCACGCAGGCGACCTGATTCGTTTTTTGTCAAAGCTGCCTAGCTTGACCATAGTGAAGAAAAGTGCCCCTTTTCGCTTCTGACAAAAGTTCGCTCTTCCCCTCGAACTGGAAACTGTCTCCACCATTCAGCTCAATAATTGGGTCCAGCCAGAAAGCGGACAAGATTAGCTGCCGAGAGAGTATGTAGTTTGGCCGGTTCTGCGGCACTAGGAAACATTTTTGGCAATAGAACCGACTAAGCCGCGCAATTAGCCTAAATCGCCGCTACAGGCTTTCGAAGTTTGACGAGGAGATCGGTGATTCCAGACGCGCCAAGTCACGCCGGTACGCCTACGTCGCACTGCGTCAGTACGAGCTTGACCTCCGAACGACCAACGCCGTCACCTAACCCTATGATCCAACAGGGGTGTAACCGGAAACCACATCCCAAATTGCCGCTCGTTTCAGCGATCAGGACCACCAGTTCCGTACACCCGTCAACCGGCACCAGGGGAGGGAGAGCTGGCATGAGCATCATCGCAGCCACGACGGGAGAGAACGCCACAAAAGCCCGGAAACCAAGCTCTAAAAAAAGGGGCTAACTCACTGCGATGAAAGATGAATTTACGTATAGACTATAATCGAAGCGGCGAGCTGGCGCTGATTGACCGGCACCCTGTTCCTTCTCCGCATACTCCGTTCAAGACTACATGCGCAGCCTGGACGCACTCAACGGTCACGATGGGATAGCCAACCTTGCTCGCCATACCCGCGCGGTTCGGTTCGCCTCATGAACGTTATGGAATGTGCGCTGCAGCCGCCGACCGAAGCCGGAGGATACAATCCGGCTTGCGGTGAAGATACATCCAGCAAGATCGAGAGCGCCTGCCAGCCCCCTTGAGCTGGAAGAATTTTCTGCCGCCCTATAATAAAAAATTGATTCCAGTTATTATGTAACGATGATCCGCAACGAGGGCTTTATGGAAAGAAATAGCCGAAGGCTAAAAGTAAATGATCGTCATGTAAAATATGATATTGCCGCCGCTTTCGACTTTATATTGGATAATTCAAAACCTCTTCTGCTTCGAGCTGTAAAACTTTACGAGCTGCAAATAGCCATCTATCTTGGTAAAAAACTTCACGAGTGTCAGCGATGTAAAAAGGAGCATGCTGATAATTGGCTTCGCGTGTCCCGGAGTGCTCTTGCAACGGCCCGCATGCTCGCAAGAGTGCGGTTACTAGAGAACTTGATCGCTGAAAATTATCCGCAATCTAGCCGGCAGGTACCTCTCAAAAAGCTCGTCCGAGATAAGGAGGCGATGCGACTTTTACGGCAAATTATTACACCAAAAAAGTCGAAACAGTTGGCCTATGGCTTATCCTGGCGCGATCTGGATCGCGTTCTAACAACAACTAGAATACAACAAAGGGCATACGTCTCTCTTTATCACGTCTCCCTGAACTTCTCTCTGTACGAAACTTCAGAATGTAAATGGACGCGCGCGGAGGCATTGTTGCATTACAACAGTGAAGATATTGAGTATAAATTGATTAGAGATCATTTTTCTGATCTCACGAGTTTATATGCGGCCTATCAGTTCAAGGCAGAAGGTAACTACTTTGCTGCTTTTATATGGCTTGATCATTTTGGTGGCGCTTGCATGCGTCCAACTCGTCCTGTTGCCGGTAAATTTGCGGAAAAGCTGTTGAATAAAGCCAATAATACTGAGGCGCTCAAGCTTTGGCTTGGACAGTATGCTTATGTGCGTTCTGCGCTCGCGCGGCAGGGCTATGACTTGCCTGATATCCGACCGAACGCTGCGATTTCACCTGAGGTAGTTTCGTTCAAACGCTTACCAGACGAACTCACCACCCTGATTTAAATAAGCAATGCCAATATGTTAGTGGCGCTTTGTACCTTTGCAAAGTGACCTCGTTTTTTGCTGGCTTTACTGTCCTGCCGAACCCTCAATCCGGGGGTTGGAGACAGTTTCATGTTCAGCAACATCACGCCAATCCAGGAAGCGGAGGGTGATCCGCCCGTGCCCCCCGAAGTTTTCCTTTCACCGGAAAACATCAGTCAGGCTATCCCCTTCAATAACAACCGTCAGGCGACCATCGAGGAGATCAAGACTGCTTGCGCCGAGTGCCAGGCGTACAACGGGGGTGAAGGCTTCTTCGCCCGACAGTGGGACGACCGCGTCTGGGAGCTACTGGTCCCGAGCTACAAATTGCTCTGCCTCGTCGGCAACGATGCTGTGCGCCTCGGCATCGCCATCTCACAGTCCGGATTGAAGACGACGAAGGCGACGCTGAAGAACGAGGCGCTGATCTGTGTGAACATCACTGCTCAGCCGCATGACACCGCTCAGAGAAAGCTGTGCTCAAGCTGGGCGCAGATCCTCAACGAAGCTCGGTCCGTTCCCGTCTCTGTCGAAGGCTTCGCGGTGTGGGTGAAGACGCGTAGCAAGCAGCAGTCTTCTTCCCCTGCCGCGCGCAAGTGCACAGAGCCGAGTGGAACGGCGAGCACGAACCAGCTCAAGCTGCGCCTCACCGGATCTGACGGTCCCGTTGACGAGATCCTGGCTCTGCCCCCCCTGGTTCACGCGGAACTGCTCGATGTGCTGACAACGCCGTGTCCTCAGAGCGAGCGTGTGCAGCGAGTGGCCAAGTCGCTCATGGCGCTCGCGGACCAGCTCAAGGCGGCTGAAGAGAGGGCAACCGTGCCGTCGCCCTTGGCGAGCGAGCCCGATGCCAGCCTGGCGTCCCCGGAGGTCGCCGATGTCTGAGCGAACGAGCAAGGGGGGAGGGCCGGTGGCCCTCTCTCTTACAGACCGCGTCGTCGCGACGGCCATGGCGGCGGGGGCGGGTTACAACACGGAGGCGGTGACCTGGCCGATTGGCAAAGCACACCGTCGCAAGCGCAGCCCGAACCGTGCCGAGATCAGAAAGGCAAAACGGCGCCGCTGCCGCTGGCTGCGCAAGCACGGGAAAACGCATCCGGATTTGGCGGTGATGGCCGCCGATGTGGCCGCGTGTGGCCATCACCGCCTGCGCCAGCGGTGCCTTCACCCCGCGTGCCTCCGCTGCGCCCCTGCTCTCCAGCGTTTCCTTGTACGCGTCGTGCGCCGCCTCACGGCCTCCGATGCTCGGGAAGCCTGGATGGCGGTGTCGGTCATCCTGCGGCCGCTCAAGCCGACGGGGGAATTCGACTTCGTCGAAGAGGGGCAGCGATACGCAGCAATCCTCCGCGAGGCGGGTATCACTCGTGGCGTTTTCGGATTGGATGCAAGCTGGAACGAGGACCGCCGCGACCGCCTGCCCGAGGCCGAGCGGTTCGATCCTCATGTCTCCGTGCATTTGTGGGGTTTGGTCCCGGCGGTCGAAGCCGTACTCGCCAAAGCGGTGCTGAAGAAGCTGGTCCCGCGCACGAAAGCGGTCCCGCGGCCGGTGCACGTGAAGCCCTGGGATGGCGGTCTGGGAGCTATCTCTTACGCCCTAAAACCTGAGTTCGAGGGCCGCCACACCATCGAGAAGAAGGGGGAGCGTGAGGGCAAACCGGTGCGCAACACGCGCAAGCGCGACCTCACGGTCGAGCAGCAGATCCAGGCTGTCCGGGCGCTCGCGCGAGCCGGGCTGACGGGCCGGCTCGTCCTGCTCGGGTTGCGGTTCGAGACCATCGAACCGGGGCGGCTCCGTCTTGTCCCCACGCACTGAAGGAAGCACCCCGAGGCATCGGCGAGCGCGAAGCCCGCCGGCGATGAACCTCTGCCTTGGTCCGACGGGCACTGCGGTGACTTTCGTGGCACCTGTCTATGACCGGCACGCACTCTCTTCGAGGGATCATGCCGGTAGCTGAGAAAAGCAAGCTGGGGCCGTCGCTCGCCCCCTCCCTGCCTCTGCGAGGCAACGTGGCCGACGTCGCCCCTGACCGAGAAAACTGACCTGCTTAGCAGGCCGTCAACAAAACCTAGAGGTGGGAAGCCCGAACACCCCCCCCAACCACGTAAATGCTGTGAACTGCATATGGCGGCTCACCACGGCACCATGCCCCAAAACACGTGGGATAGGTGGGATCCAGGGGTAAATCAGCCTCGAAACCACCTGTCCCACCTCCATTTCACCCAGCGAGAGGACGCTTTTTATGAAGACCGACAAGCCACGCACCAGCGGGCCAGACCGGCCCCACGACACCTTTGAGTTGTCTAACAACGATGGGGTCCCCCGCATCCTGGACGCCGTCGTTGATCAGGAAGGCACCCGCTGGATCTACTACGGCACGCAGGATCAAGCGTGCTGGTTCAGCCCGACCGAATTGGTGAGCAAAGACAAGGCGGTGTTCGTACGCCTTTCGAAGACCGGCACGGATCTGCTGGCGAACAAGACGAAGACCGCCTTCATGACGGTGGTGGAGCAGCACAGCGGCTACCGTCCCGCCCTGGTCGCCACGCGGCCGGGTTGGCTGGACAAGGCGCATTACGTCTACGGCAACGGCGAAGTCGAGCGTCCCGACGGTGACACCCGCGAGGTGATCATCGCGTTCGAACCGAATCCGAAATTCGCCTCTGTCGGGACCCTGGCGGCTTGGCAAGCCTCGTTCGGACCGGTCGTGGCGAACCAGCCGATCCCTCTCTTCGTCATGATGTACGCGCTCGTTGGGGCGATCCTGCGTTACGCGCCCGCTCACGTTCAGAACCCGCAGGTCGAGCTCGTCGGCGAAGGGGAGAGTGCGAAGACTACGATGTTAACCGGTGCAGCTTCGGTCTGGGCGGGCGATCCGACGAGCGATGTCGGGGGTGCCGAGACCTGGGACATGACCGCCAACGCCCACGACCCGCTCAAGCGCGCGCACGCCGATAACCTGTGCGCCCTCGACGAGGTCAATCTCGCCGGATTGGACAGCAAAAATCAGCGTGAAGTGGTGCAGAAGGTTGCGTTCAAAGCTTCAACGACCGGTGGCCGGAAACGCCTGACCGACACGGAAGCAATCACGCACGTGCGAGTGGCAACGCTCAGCACGAGCAACGTGCCACAGCGCGATCTCCTGAAGGCCCACGTGGCCATTATGGACGCGTTCACGTCGCGGATCCTTACAATCGCGATCCCGAAGGAACACAAGCTCGGCGTTTTCCGCACCGTGCCGAACGGCTTCGCAGATGCGCGAGAGGCGGCTGAGCACCTGCGCACGGCGGTCAGCGAGAACTACGGAGTGGCGGGTCGTGCGTTCGTAAAGTGGCTTGTGGCGGAAGTTGCCCGTGACGAAAATGGTCTGCACCGCAAGATCAAGTCTTTGATGAACGAATTTCATAATCAAGCCCGTGACGAAGCAGTGGAGAAGGGCAAGGCGCGCGGCGAAAAGACGGTTGCAATCACCTTCGTTGCGGGAATGCTTGCCGGCGATGCGGGTGTCATTCCCAAAGATTGGGGCGCGCCCCTCTCTGCGACCTTGGCAGTCTATCACTCCCTCGCAACGGCCGGCGACGCTCCCTACACGCCCCCGGCCATCGAGGAGATCCGTGCTTACCGTGCCCGCAATCGGAGCGACATCGCCCGAGCAAAGAAGCTGAAGCGACCTTATGAGGAGGCTGCGTTTCTGCGGAAAGCCGGCGTGCTGCGCCGGATGGGTAGCCGCATCGAATTGTTGATCCCGGCCAAACGCTTTCAGCGGGAGTTTCCCGACCATCGCGATATGATGAAGCGGCTCCGCGACGAAGGACTGGCGCGGACGGAAGGCGGTAAGCAGCCCAAAAACACGATCAAGCTGCCTGGCCGGATCTGCCGCACGGCGCCGCGGGTCTACTGCATCACGGTCGTCGATAATCTCAAGGCTCGACCCAGACGGCTTAAGCGCGCTTCGTAGGCTAGGCGAAGCGCTCGTGGTGGCCCGGGGGGACTCCCCGGCCACCGGTCTTCATCCTCGCCGGCTCTTCAATCGTAGCAATCGCATCAAATTCGATCGTGCCGGTGGTGATCCAAACCAGCGCCCGCCCGCGATCAGCGTGTTCGGCCTTCGCCGTTATCCGGTGGGGTGACCCGGCAGCCGGTGAACACGATGCGGATGTGCACCGGCGTGCTCTCAAGGACGTACTCGTCGACCCCGGCGGCAGCGACGTGGACGATGCCGTAGGGCGGGGTGATCCCTCGCAACACGGCAAGGCTCGCGGTATCGCTGCCGTCGACCCGACAGAAGAAGCCTTGGCCGGGGGTCCCAGGGCTTCCAAGGCGGCCGGATAGCTGCACGAGCCAACCCGCGGCGCTCGCCGCGATGCTGCTGACGCCGACGTTGAAGTCGATCCCGCGCGCCAGCGACGTGCGGTAGGTCTCGCGCTGCAGCGGGTTCGTTAAGGCGAGGAGGCCCTGCTGCCCGAGCCATTCGAAATCGGTGTAGGGTCCATCCGCCTGGCCCGGTGCCGCGGATGGATCACGACCAAGTTGCACCGCCAAGCCTGCCCGCTGGTCCTGCCATGTTTTGATCGAGGCGTTCAGGGGCGCCTCGACCTTCGTGCCGACCACCTCGCCGCGTAGCGCTTGCAGCCGAGCGAGGTAGGCGTCGACACGGGCGAGCTGCTCGGCCGGCGGGAGCTGTGACATCTCGTTTTGGGCGAAGGCGAACATCTCCTGCATCAGCGGCAGGACGGTGGTTCGGGCAGCCTCGGTGCGCCGGGCGACATCGGCATCCGTTTGCTGCTGGGCCAGGGTCTGCCGGGCTGCGGCCGCGGTTGCGTCCCGCTCATTCGCAGCGATGCGCTCGCGTTCCCGGACCTCGAAGGCAGCGTCGGTGCGTTGCTTGGCGGCCATGCCGCGGGCATCGCGCACCTTGGTCCAGAGCTCGGCCATGGTCGTGTCGATCACTCGGATCGCGTCGTTGCGGTTGTAGTCACCGATGCTCTGCCAATCGCGCCGCCGGGCTTGGCAGTCGACGAAGTAGGCCCGGAACTCGCCGATGTCGGTGTTCGTCCACTCGGCGAGCGGCTTACCGTAGGGCTTGGCCGTGTACGGTGAGACCTCGTTGGAGAAGCTCTCGCTCAGCGGCTTACGGCAGCCGCCGATGCGATCGAGGAAGTCGGTAACGGTGCTGGCCTCGGCTGTCGGAGCCGCGAGAGCCAACATGCCGGTGATGAGCACGTGAGCAAGCTGATATGGACGATGGCGCGATCCTACGAACCTCGCGCGCGGGCGGTCGAATGGGCATGGGAAGGCCGTGAACGAGGCGTCCATCTGGATCTCCTAACGTAGTGATGGGGGGATGGAGGACGGGCGCGACGGCCACCTCAGATAGCATGAATGAGGGACTGTCGGTCCGTCGATTGTCAAGCCGCGGATCTGGCTGTCTCGCGCGATGGACGTGCGGACGATCATCGGCTGGAACCTGCGGCGCCTGCGCGTCGAGCGTGGGCTGTCACAGGAGCGTTTGGCGCTCGCGGCCAGCATCGACCGGGCCTATGTCGGGCGGGTCGAGCGCGGTTCGGAGAACGTCACCATCACCACGCTGGAAGCGATGGCGGTGGCGCTGTCTGTCTCGGTCGCGA
>NZ_VRUV01000129.1:0-10023 GCF_008039455.1 Methylobacterium sp. WL116 | reverse complement strand
GCCGCCGCGTGCTGGCCTTCGCCGGCATCGGCCGTCCCGAGAAGGTCTTCGCGTCGCTGCGCGAGGCCGGCGCCGAGATCGCCGCGACCCGCAGCTTCCCCGACCACCATCCCTACCGCGACGCCGACCTCGCGCGGCTCGCAGCGGAGGCCGGCCGCCTCGGCGCGGAATTGGCCACCACCGAGAAGGACCACGTCCGCCTGCCCGAAGCCTTCGCCGCGCGGGTGCGGGTGCTGCCGGTGCGCCTGGCCTTCGCCGATCCGGACGGCGTGCGGGCGCGGGTGCTGGCCGGGCTCCGGATCGGGCCGTGAGCCGCCGGACGATCCGCCCTCCGCGTTGCCATCGGGGCCCAACCCCGCTATAGGCGCTCCACGCCCGCCAGACACCCTTGGAGGCACGGGCGCGTGGGGTTTCGGTTCGGCCGTCCGTCTCGGGCGGCCTTCGTCGTTTCCCCGACCATTCATCAATCGAAGGATCACGCCATGAGCGCAGTCAAGACGCTTGAGGCCGTGGCACGCGACCGGGTCGGCAAGGGGGCCGCCCGGGCCGTTCGTCGCCAGGGCCAGGTTCCCGCCGTCGTGTACGGTGGCGGCCAGCCGCCGCAGTCGATCGCCATCGACCTCATCCGCACCCGCACCCTGATCTACGCCGGCGGCTTCAAGACCACGCTGTTCGAGATCAACGCCGGCGGCAAGAAGACCCGCGCGATCCCGCGCGACTTCCAGCTCGACCCGGTCAGCGGCGTGCCGATGCACGTCGACTTCCTGCGCGTCGTCGCCGGCCAGACCGTCACCGTCGAGGTGCCGGTGCACTTCCACAACGAGGACGCGGCCCCCGGCATCAAGCAGCAGGGCGGCACGCTCAACATCTCGCTGCACACCCTGGCCGTCGAGGTCGCCCCCGACCAGATCCCCGACGGGATCGAGATCGACCTCACCGGCCGCCAGATCGGCGACGTGATCCACGTCTCCGACGTCACCCTGCCGGCCGGCGTCACCTACACCGGCGAGGCCGCCGACCCGATCGCCAACGTCGTGCCGCCGACCGTGCTCGGCGCCGAGGTCGAGGCCGAGGAGGCCGCGATCGCCGAGGCGCAGTCGGCGGAAGCCGAGGCCGAGAAGGTCGAAGCCGAGGCCGAAGAGGCCGAGGCCACCGAGGAGAAGAAGGAGGACTGAGCCCTTCGCGGGCGCGATCCTCCCGCGCCGCCGCCCCGCGGCGGCGCGGCTTCGAGACGATGCCCCGGCCGCGAGGCCGGGGCATCGTCGTTTCGGGAAGGTCGGAGACAGTCGTCATGCGGCTCATCGTGGGCCTGGGCAATCCGGGCAAAGCCTACGCCCGCAACCGTCACAACATCGGGTTCCTCGCGGTGGACGAGATCGCCCGGGTCCACCGGGCGAGCCCGTTCCGGCGCCGCTTCCAGGGGGAGGCGGCCGAGGTGTCGTTCGGGGTCGAGCGCGCGATCCTGCTGAAGCCGCAGACCTTCATGAACGAGTCCGGCCGCTCGGTCTCGGAGGCGCAGCGCTTCTACAAGATCGCGCTGTCGGACGTGATCGTCCTGCACGACGAGCTCGATCTGGCCGCGGCCAAGATCCGGGTGAAGCTCGGCGGCGGGAATGCCGGGCACAACGGCCTGCGCTCGATCACCGCCCAGTGCGGCAACGACTATCGCCGGGTGCGCCTCGGCATCGGCCATCCCGGCGACAAGGCCCTGGTGCACGCCTACGTGCTCAACGACTTCGCGAAGTCCGAGGAGCCGTGGGTCGAGGACCTGTGCCGGGCGATCGCCGACGAGGTGGCCCTGCTGGCGGCCAACGAGAACGAGAGCTTCCAGAATAAGGTCCACCTCGCCATGGTCGGCCGCGGCTGGGCCGACGTGAAGCGGCCCGGCGAGAAGGCCGCCAAGAATTGACACGAAAACACGAGGACACGATATCGAAGGCCGTTGGAGGCCGTCCGATGAAGAACGTGACCGTGACGATGGACGAGGCGGTGCTCCGTCGCGCGCGGATCGCCGCCGCGACGGAGGGCAAGAGCCTGTCGAAGTTCATCAGCGAGACCGTCGAACGTCGGATCGGGCATCCGACGACCCAGACGGAGGCTTTGGAGCGGTTCCTCGCCGGGCCGCCGCTCCACGTTCTGGACGAGAACGGGAAGGCGCCGCCGAGGAACGAGCGCTATCGTGACGAGTGATCCGGCCTTCTCTGCCGGATCCGCGATCGTCGACCCGCGCGTGTTCGTCGACACGAACGTGTTCCTGTATGCCCGGGACGACCGATTTCCGGAGAAGCAGGCCGAAGCCTTGCGCTGGCTCGCGGCGTTGGCGAAACGAGGTTCGATCGTCGTCGGTCCGCAGGTTCTCGGTGAGATTCACGCCGTCCTCCTGCGGGGAAAGCTTCGAATCGCGCCGGAGGAGGCGCGCCGTACGATGCTCGCGCTGGAAGGCTGGTCCTCCGGTGCGACGGATCTCGATCTGATCGCCGATGCATGGTCGTTGCGCGAGCGGACCGGTTTTCAATGGTGGGACTGCGTGATCCTCGGGGCGGCGATCCGATCGGGTTGCCGGTTCCTGCTCTCCGAGGATTATCAACACGGCCGCGAGGTCGAGGGAACGACAATCATCAATCCGTTCCGGGTTTCACCCGAGACGATCCTGATGGACTCTTGAGGAATATCATGGGCTTCAAATGCGGCATCGTCGGCCTGCCGAACGTCGGCAAGTCGACCCTCTTCAACGCGCTGACGCAGACGGCGGCGGCGCAGGCCGCCAACTATCCGTTCTGCACCATCGAGCCCAACGTCGGCGACGTGGCGGTGCCCGACCCGCGGCTCGACGACCTGGCGAAGATCGCCGCCTCGAAGGAGATCATCCCGACGCGGCTGACCTTCGTCGACATCGCCGGCCTCGTGCGCGGCGCCTCGAAGGGCGAAGGGCTCGGCAACCAGTTCCTCGCCAACATCCGCGAATGCGACGCGATCGCCCACGTGGTGCGCTGCTTCGACGACGGCGACGTCACCCATGTCGAGGGCAAGGTCGACCCGGGCGCCGACATCGAGACGATCGAGACCGAGCTGATGCTGGCCGACCTCGACAGCCTGGAGAAGCGCGTCTTCGCCCTGGAGAAGCGGGCCCGCGGCGCCGACAAGGAGGCCAAGGAATTCCTGGACCTCGTCAACCGCGCCCTGCCGTACCTGCGCGAGGGCAAGCCCGCCCGCATGGTCGCGCGCAAGCCCGAGGAGGAGCGCCTGTTCCAGCAGCTCGGCCTGATGACGGCCAAGCCCGTGCTCTACGTCTGCAACGTCGACGAGGGCGACGCCGACAAGGGCAACGCCTATTCGAAGGCGGTGCAGGAGCGCGCGGCGGCGGAGGGCGCCCAGGCGGTGGTGGTCTCGGCCAAGATCGAGAGCGAGATCGCGGTGATGCCGGCCGCCGACCAGGGCGACTACCTCGAGGCGGTGGGGCTGGCCGAGCCCGGCCTGAACCGGGTGATCCGCGCCGGCTACGACCTGCTCGGGCTGATCACCTACTTCACCGTCGGCCCGAAGGAGGCCCGCGCCTGGACGATCACCAAGGGCACCCGCGCGCCCGCGGCGGCCGGCGTGATCCACACCGACTTCGAGAAGGGCTTCATCCGCGCCGAGACCATCGCGTTCTCCGACTACACCGCGCTGAAGGGCGAGTCCGGCGCGCGGGACGCCGGCAAGCTCCGCCTCGAGGGCAAGGAGTACCTCGTGCAGGACGGCGACGTGCTGCATTTCCGCTTCGCCAACTGAGGCGCGCCCATGCCCGGCCCCGACACGTCCGGCCTCCACTTCGAGGATTTCGCCGCCGGCCAGGTCCGCACCGGCGCGCCGCTGACGGTGAGCCGCGACGACATTGTCGCCTTCGCCCGCGCGTTCGATGCGCAGCCGTTCCATCTCGACGAGCGGCTCGCGGAGACGACCTTCGCCGGGCGGCTGATCGCGTCGGGCTGGCACACGGCCTCCCTCGGCATGCGGCTGCTGCAGGCCGGGCCGATGGGCGGGCACTCCTCGCTCGGATCGCCCGGCATCGCCGAGCTGCGCTGGCTGAAGCCGGTGCTGCCGGGCGATACGCTCTCCGCCACCCTGCGCGTCGACGAGACCCGCGCCTCGGCCTCGAAGCCCGACCGGGGCTTCGCCGCCTGCCTGCTCACCCTGGAGAACGGCCGCGGCGAGGCGGTGATGACCCAGGCCTTCACCGTGATGCTCGCCCGGCGCGGGGCCGAGCCGGCGCCGCCGCGGATCGTCGAGACCGGCGTCCCGCCCGCGGTGGTCGAGCCGGACGACGCCGAGATCCTGCCGTTCCTGAAGGACGCGGCGATCGGCGCGACCCGCGATCTCGGCGCCTACGCCTTCCCGGCCGAGGCGATCCTGGCCTTCGGCCGCGCCTACGACCCGCAGGTGTTCCACACCGATCCCGAGGCCGCCAAGGCGACGCATTTCGGCGGGCTGTGCGCCTCGGGCTGGCACACGGCCGCGGCCTACATGAAGCGGCTGCTCGCGACCCGCGCCCGCGACCACGCCCACACCGCCGCCCGCGGGCAGGCGCCGACCACCGGCCCGTCGCCGGGTTTCCGCGACATGCGCTGGCTGAAGCCCGTCTATGCCGGCGACACCGTGCGCTACGCCACGATGCTCACCGACAAGCGCGCCTCCGCCTCCCGCCCCGGCTGGGGCCTCGCCTTCGCCGACAACGTCGGCGTCAACCAGCGCGGCGAGACGGTGTTCTCGTTCAAAAGCTCGGTGTTCTGGCAGTGGGCGCCGTGAGGCGGACGCGGGGTCAGCCCCGCGGGCCGGCATCGCGCCGTGCCTCGGAGGGCGTGCGCCCATAGGCACGCCTGTAGCGTTGCCCGAAGTCGCTCATGTGCACGAAGCCCCACCGCCGGGCGATCTCCGCGATCGTGATCTCGGGATCGAAGGCGGAGGTCAGGTCCTTGTGGGTGCGCGCGAGCCGCCGCTCGGTGATGAACGCGATCGCCGTCTGCCCCATCCGTTGACGGAACTGGCTCTGGAGGGAGCGGACGCTGAGCCCGGCCGCCGTCGCGATGAGCGACAGGGTCATGGGCCGCGAGAGGTTCGCCTCGATGAACTCGAGAGCGATGCCGAAGCGCGACGCGGAGGCGTCCGTCGCCGGGGCCGGTGCCACGCGCGTGCGCTTCGGCCAGACGGACAGCAGCTGATAGCTGAGGATCTCCTGGATCAGCGGAAACGCGATGTCGCCGCCGCGATCCGACGCCTGCCCGCGGCGCTGCACCTGCTGCATCATGTGGAACAGCGCGATCATGCCCGGCGTCGAGACATCGGCGATCGGCTCGAAGGACGGCACGCCGTGCTGTCCGCCCGTCAGCGCGGCGTTGGCGGCCGCGAGCGCTTCGAACGTGATCGTGCCGTTGATCGCGTTGAAGGCCTGCGAGGCCTGGATCTCGCCGACCTCCTCGAAGCCGACGAGGGTCGCATGTTTCGGCGTGCCGCGCGTCCTGCCCGCATGATTGCGGTAGGTGATGTGCCCGTTCGCGATGAACCGGACCGTCATCATGTCGGAATCGACCCTGGGCTTGCTGATGAAGCCGCTGGACGAACGGGTTTCCCACAAGCACAGGGTGCTGCTCTTGCTGCCGATCATCTGGATGTCGGGCTTGACCGAGCGGAGCACGTCGAAGTTGATCGCGAAGCTGCTCAGGTCGTTGAAGCTCTGAAGCTGGCGCGCGGAAGCGATGCGGGCGGCGAATCCGTTCTGCGGAAGCCACGCGGCGCGGTGGTTCGAAGCCTGACCCGTCATCCCGTCAACGTGAAGCCCGTGCCTGCGAACCTGTCCCGATCGCGTCGCCCATGATGACATCCCGCGGCCGCGTCCGCCAATCGCGGGCGTCCACGCAGGGATCCCGGGCGGAGCGCACCGTGCGAAAGCCCCGCCGGGACCCGCCCCGCTGGACGATGCCCTAGGCACCCCCGCGCTGCGCCCGGTGGTGCAGCAGGTTGACGATCAGCGCGGTCCAGCCGGTCTGGTGCGAGGCGCCGAGACCGCGGCCGGTGTCGCCGTCGAAGAACTCGTGAAACAGCAGCGCCTCCTCGGCGCCCTCGGCCGACGGGATCGGCGCGCGCGCACCGTGGACCGGGCGGCGGCCCTCCGCGTCCTTGGCGAACAGGCCGATCAGGCGCTCCTGCAGGGCGTCGGCGATGGCGGCCAGCGTGCACATCGCGCCCGAGCCGGTCGGGAACTCCACCAGGAAGTCGGTGCCGTAATAGGAGTGGAAGCGGCGCAGCGCCTCGATGATCAGGTAGTTCGTCGGCATCCACACCGGCCCGCGCCAGTTCGAGTTGCCGCCGAACATGTTCGAGGTCGAATCGGCCGGGTCGTAGCGCACCGTGAAGGAGGCGCCGAACTCGTTGAGCACGTAGGGCTGGTCGCGGTGCGCCTTGGAGAGCGAGCGTACGCCGAAGGGCGAGAGGAACTCGGCCTCGTCGAGCATGCGCCGCAGCAGCGCCTTCATCCGGTGGCCGCGCAGCAGCGAAAGCAGCTTTCGGTCGCCGACGCCGCCCTCGTCCCAGCGCGAGACCAGGCAGGCGAGGTGCGGGCGGTTCTCCAGGAGCCAGTTGAGGCGCCGGGCGAAGTCCGGCAGGCGCTGGAGCACGAAGGGCTCGATCACCTCCACCGCGAACAGCGGCACGAGCCCGACCATCGAGCGCACGCGCAGCGGCAGCATCCCGCCGCCGGGCATGTCGACCTCGTCGTAGTAGAACGCGTCCTCCTCGTCCCAGAGGCCGAAGCCCTCGCCGCCCATGTCGGTCATCGCCTCGGCGATGAGGAGGAAGTGCTCGAAGAACTTCGAGGCGGTGCTCTCGTAGACGTCGTTGTGGAGCGCGAGCTCGAGGGCGATGCGCATCATGTTGAGCGCGTACATCGCCATCCAGGCGGTGCCGTCGGCCTGGTGCACCATGCCGAAGCCCGGCGGCGGGCGCGAGCGGTCGAACACGCCGACGTTGTCGAGCCCGAGGAAGCCGCCCTGGAAGACGTTGCGGCCGCCGGCATCCTTGCGGTTCACCCACCAGGTGAAGTTGATCAGCAGCTTGTGGAAGACGCCTTCGAGGAAGGCGAGGTCGCCGCGGCCGCCGCGCCGGTCGCGGTCGATCTCGAACACCCGGTAGGTCGCCCAGGCGTGGACCGGCGGGTTGGTGTCGGAGAACTCCCACTCGTAGGCCGGGAGCTGGCCGTTGGGGTGCATGTACCATTCGCGGGTCAGCAGCAGGAGCTGCTTCTTAGCGAAGTCCGGGTCGAGCAGCGCCAGCGGCAGGCAGTGGAAGGCGAGGTCCCAGGCGGCGAACCACGGATATTCCCACTTGTCGGGCATCGAGAGCACGTCGGAGGCGGCGAAGTGGCGCCACTGCGTGTTGCGGCCGCCGTCGCGCTCCCGCGGCGGCACCGGCTGGAGCGGGTCGCCCTGCAGCCAGCGCCGCACGTCGTAGGCGTAGAGCTGCTTCGACCAGATCAACCCGGCGGAGGCCTGCCGGAAGATCGCGCGCGCGTCCGCATCCGCGATCCCGTCCTGCAGGTCGTCGTAGAACGCGTCCGCCTCGGCGATGCGGCGGTCGCGCACGGCGTCGTCGGCGTCGATCGGGCGCGTCCGCGTCCCGGCGGAGAGCCGCAGGCGCACCCGCCGGGTCTCGCCGGGCGCGAGGCGAAGCGCGTAGTGCAGGCCGAGCTTGGTCCCGGCGTCGCGGCGGACCGCCGCGGCGTCGCCCTCGACGATCGCGGCGTGGAGCCCGTCCTTGAACGGGCCCTCGGCCTCCGGCTGGCCGGCGTGCCGGCGTAAGTTGGTGTCGTTCTCGCAGAACAGCACCTCGGGCTCGCCCTCGAAGGCCAGCCGGTAGCGCCCGAGCCGCGGGTGCTCGCAGGCGATGCCGCCCTCCGGATGGCGCGCGATCCGGGGCCGCGGCAACGCACCGTCGTTCCGCCACGACCAGGTGTTGCGGAACCAGAGCTGCGGCACGAGGTGGAGGTCGGCGGCGTCCGCGCCGCGGTTCGTCGCGGTGATCGTGGCGTGGACGTCGTCGACGTCCGACTTGGCGTATTCCACCGTCACGTCGAAGAAGCGCGACCCCTCGAACAGGCCGGTCTCCTCGATCTCGTATTCCGGCACCTCGCGGCTGCGCTGCAGCCCCTCGCGCACGAGGTCCTCGTAGGGGTAGGCCCCTTGCGGATAGCGGTAGAGGAACTTCAGGTAGGCGTGGCTCGGGACCGCGTCGAGGTAGTGGTAGATCTCCTTGACGTCCTCGCCGTGGTTGCCCTCCTCGTTGGTCAGGCCGAACAGGCGTTCCTTCAGGATGCGGTCGCGCCCGTTCCACAGGGCGAGCCCGAGGCAGAGCTGCCCGCGCTCGTCGCAGATCCCCGCGAGCCCGTCCTCGCCCCAGCGGTAGGCGCGCGAGCGGGCCTCCTCGTGGGTGAGCGAGCGCCACGCGTTGCCGTCGCGGCTGTAATCCTCGCGCACGGTGCCCCATTGCCGCTCGCTGAGATACGGCCCCCACAGCGACCACGCCCGCTCGCCGCGCGCCTGCTCGGCGATGCGGCGGCGCTCCGCCCAGGCGATCGCCTCGCTCATGCGCTGGACCCGCAGCCCGGCGCGGGGCGGGCGTCGGCCCCGGCGCCGCGAAGGATCGCCCCGACGGGCCTGGGGGAATGCGGAGGAACGGTCATGACATCCCGAGGGGCCGATGGGTCGATGCCCCGCCCCGGATGCATCATCAGAGCCAGTCGGCGGGCCGGCACGGAAATCGGGCCGACCGCGCGTCCCGGGCGTCCGGAGCTTCGGCGCGTGGGCCGGCCGGATCGGACCCGTGCCGAGGCTCGAGCCCGGGCCGACACCTTCGTCTGCGGATGACGAGGTCTGTCGACCGGCAGCAACGTCGGCGGCTCGAGCGATGAAGACTGCCTTTAATCTGGGCAGAACCTGCGCCGGAAGCACGCCTGATCTGCGGAACCTCGCGTATCGGCTCGGTGTTCAACGGCTACCTGCGACCCTACCTGCGACACCACGCGCGGCTTCCACGGATCTACGATGCTCGTCCAGACCGGTTTCACCATCGCCTTCAACACCTTCGGCCCGACCCCGATGAACCTGCTGCTGAACGTGCGGCCGGAGCGCCGGGCCGACCTCGTCACGCCCGAGGTCATCGCCTTCGATCCGCCGGTGCCGGCGACGCAGCACGTCGACGCCTTCGGCAACGTCTGCACCCGCATCGTCGCGCCGGGCGGCCGGATCACCATGTCGGCCGACTTCACCATCGGCGATTCCGGCGAGCCCGACGCGTTCGCGCCGCAGGCCCGCCAGCACCAGGTGCAGGACCTGCCCGACGACGTGCTGCCGTTCCTCCTCGGCTCGCGCTACTGCGACACCGACAAGCTCTCTGCCACCGCTTGGTCGCTGTTCGGTGCGACGCCGGAGGGCTGGGCCCGCGTGCAGGCGATCGTCGACTTCGTCCACAACCACCTGCGGTTCGACTACCAGCTGGCCGACAACACCCGCACCGCCCATGACGGCTACGTCCAGCGCGTCGGCGTCTGCCGCGACTTCGCCCACCTGGCGATCGCGCTGTGCCGCTGCATGAACATCCCGGCCCGCTACGCCACCGGCTATCTCGGCGACATCGGCGTGCCGAAGGACCCGGCGCCGATGGATTTCTCGGCCTGGTTCGAGATCTATCTCGGCGATCGCTGGTACACGTTCGACGCCCGCCACAACACGCCGCGCATCGCCCGCATCGTCATGGCGCGCGGGCGCGACGCGACGGACTGCGCGCTCACCACCAGCTTCGGCACCGCCTACCTGATGCAGTTCGACGTGCACACCGACGAGGTGTCGCCGGACGCGGGCGCCATGGCCGAGGCGGCCTAAGGCGCGCCGGCACCCGTCTCGACCAGCCGGTCGAGGAAATTGCCGATCTCGCGGCGTCTCTGGTCCGGCTCCAGGACGTCGGCGCCGAGCCCGTGCCGCCAGGCGAGCGGGCCGG
>NZ_VRUV01000128.1:0-10047 GCF_008039455.1 Methylobacterium sp. WL116 | reverse complement strand
CCAGGCCGCCGCCCCCGAGCGCCTCGGGCGCGGCGGCCTGGAGCCGGTCCGCTACGACGACTGGGAGGTGAAGGGGCTCGCCGTCGACTTCTGACGTCGCGCCTCGCCGGCCGGAACGACCGTGCCGGCCCGCTGTTGGGCTCGCGAAGCATACGGCGAGACGAGGGACCCGATGGCGACCAAGGTATCGAGCAAGGATGCGCCGAGCGGCGCCGACGGCGAGATCGCGCTCGCGAAGGGCGCGCTGGTCGCCATGCGGATGTGGCGCGACGAGCCGCCGACCGACGACAAGCCGAGCACCACCTCGGAGCACGAGACCGTGGGCTACGTGATCGCCGGCCGGGCCAAGCTGGTGCTCGAGGACCGGACGGTCGCACTGGAGCCCGGCGATTCCTACTGCGTGCCGGCCGGCATCGCGCACACCTACCACATCCTGGAGACCTTCACGGCGATCGAGGCGACGGCCCCGCCCGCCGCCTGATCCCGCGGGCTCCGGGGCGTTCAGTGCGTCACGTAGACCGGGGTGCCGACCGAGACGCGGTCGTAGAGGTCGACCACGTCCTGGTTGTACATCCGGATGCAGCCGTAGGAGGCCCAGGTGCCGACCGAGCTCGGGCGGTTGGTGCCGTGGATGGCGTATTCGCCGCCCGACAGCGTCATCGCGGCGGCGCCCATCGGGTTGTGCGGCGAGCCGCCGGCGATCAGGTTCGGCAGGCGCGGGTTGTCGCGCTTGACCTCGCTCGGCGGCGACCATGCCGGCTGCACGTACTTGCCGTCGATCGACTTGGTGCCGAACCACTGCTTGCCCGGCTTGCCGACCGCGACGGGGTAGCGGATCGCGGTTCCGTCGCCGTTCACGAGGTAGAGCCGGCGCTGCGAGACGCTGATCACCACCGAGCCCGGCATCACCCCGTCCGAGAACGGCACCACCTCGCGTGCCAGGGCCGGCGCCCCCGCGACGAGACCGGCCAGCAGCGCGCCGCCGAGGCTCGTGGACACGTACTTCCTGACCGACATCTTGGGATCTTCCTGCAAAGCGTGACCGTTCGCTGCAGCAATAATCCACGGCCAAGCTCGGCGTTCCAGCTCATCCTGCGACGACTGCGGGCTTGCTCACCGTCTTCGGGGAAGACGGTAAAAAGCGCCGGGCTTGATCGTGATAAAGGCGATCGTCCGTCGAAAGATCTGCTTTACCGCTCGATCAGATCCAGCGCCGTCGCGTCCTGGGCCTGCCAGCCGTGGCGGACGAGCTCGGGGTCGGCATGCTCCTCGACGGGCCAGCCGACGCAGAGGTAGGCGACGAGGTGCCAGCTGCCCGGCACGTCCAGCAGCGCCGCGATGCGCGCCGGCTCGAGGATCGAGACCCATCCGGTGCCGAGGCCGCGGGCGCGGGCGGCGAGCCAGAAGGTCTGCACGGCGCCGACCACGGAGTAGCGCAGCATCTCCGGCATGGTCGCGCGACCGAGGCCGTGGCCCGCCTCGGTCGCCTCGTCGCAGAAGACCGCCAGGTGCACCGGCGCCTCGCGCAGGCCCGCGAGCTTCAGGGCGCGATACTGCGCCTGGCGGGCGTCGGCGTAGCGCAGGGCCGCATCGGCGTTGCAGCGCTCGAAGCTCGCGACCACGCCGGCGCGGCGCTCGGGGTCGGCGACGCGCACGAAGCGCCACGGCTGGCTGTTGCCGACGGAAGGGCTGCGATGGGCCGCCGCCAGGCTCTGGCGGAGCAGGGCCTCGTCCACCGGGTCGGGCCGGAAGCGGCGCACGTCGCGGCGCCACGCGAACAGGTCGTCGAGCGCCTGCCGGAAGTCGTCGTCGAAGCGGGGCGGGCGGGGGTCGGTCATGGTCGGTCCGCCTCATAGCGGGTTTTGCGCCTTCCCGCTGCCCGTGGGCCCCGGGGAGATCGAACGGGCCGGGCGGGCACAAAAAAAGGCCGCCCTCGCGGGCGGCCTGAAGTCCTTGGGTCTCGAAACCTCTGGGATGTCGCGTCGTGGGATCCGGTGACGCCCGAGGGCTGGGGAGCTCGGGATTCGGGCGTCGACGGGCACGACCCGACGAGGGTTCGGCCTTCGTTGTCGCGCCGCAACGCGGCTCGGGAAAGGCGCGATCGGGGCGAAAGCGCGGCATTTGTTTCTTGTGCGTGTCCCGTCCGCAACGAATCGGATCGCCGCCGCGGGACTCTTGCGGCCCGGCCACCCGAGGCCCATCCTCAGCGGCTGACGGCAAGACGACGGCGGCAGGCCGACGGCGGAGGAACGATGACCGAGCGGACGAGCGGCGAGATCCGGACAGACGATTCGACGGCCCGCGTGGTCCCCTTCCCGAGCCCATCCACCGCCCCGCAGATCGCGTTCGATCGGCACGAGCTGCGCACGATCTTCAACCTCTACGGCCGCCGGGTCGCGGAGGGGGAGTGGCGCGACTACGCCCTCGACTTCCGCCGCGACAAGGCGGTGTTCTCGATCTACCGCCGCACCTCCGAGATGCCGCTCTACCGGATCGAGAAGGACCCGAAGCTCGCGCGCCGCCAGGGCGCCTACGCCGTGGTCGCCGCCACCGGCGTGGTGCTCAAGCGCGGCACCGACCTCGCCCGCGTGCTCGCGGTGCTGGAGAAGCCCCTGCGGGCCGTGTGAAGCGTTCGGATTTCTGCGCGGCGATCCTTCGTCCGGTGCCGTCTTGGCCGATGGTACGCTCGCTGCGCGCCCGGATCGCGGCGCGGGGGGGCCTTCCCCCGAGCAGGCGATCGGCCTCGCACATCTTCAGATTCCTTTTCCGGACCCTCCCCGTCATCCCGGGGCTGCGCAGGGCGGACATTGCCCGCTGGGGGAAGTGGCGCGGCGTAAGCGTAGCTCCCCCGGAACGAAGAAGGCCCCGGCGTTTCCGCCGGGGCCTTCTTCGTTCGTCCGGTCCGTTTTCGCTCAGCGGCGGTCGCCGAGGAGCGAGAGCAGGAACTGGAACATGTTGATGAAGTCGAGGTACAGCGTCAGCGCGCCGTTGACCGACATCTTGGCCGCCGCTTCGCCGTCGAAGCCGCTGGAGAGATACATCTCCTTCAGCTTCTGGGTGTCGTAGGCGGTGAGCCCCGCGAAGATCAGCACGCCGAGCACCGAGACGGCGAACTGCAGCGCCGACGAGGCCAGGAAGATGTTGACGATCGAGGCGATGATGATGCCGATCAGGCCCATCATCAGGAACGAGCCCATCCCCGAGAGGCTGCGCTTGGTGGTGTAGCCGTAGAGGCTCAGCGCGCCGAAGGTCGCCGAGGTGATGAAGAACACCCGCACCACGCTGGCGCCGGTGAACACCAGCAGCAGCGTCGACATCGAGGCGCCCATCACCGCCGCGAAGGCGAAGAACATCGTCCGCGCCGACGAGGCCGACATCCGGTCCATCCGCATCGAGAAGACCAGGATGAAGGCGAGCGGGGCGAACATCAGAACCCACTTGAGCGGGCTGTTATAGAGCGTCTGGCCGAACGGGGTCAGGGCGAGGCGGCCGCTCGCGGTCGCGGTGGTGGCGGCCATGTTGAGGCCGAGCGCGACGAGGCCGGAGATGCCGAGCCCGACGACCATGTTGTTGTAGACGCCGAGCATGAAGGTCCGCAGGCCCTGGTCGAACGCGACCTGGGTGCCGGCCTGCGACGGCGCCTGGGCGCCGTAGCGGAAGGGAGAGTTGTCGAATGCCATGGGAGTGACCTCGGAAGGCTCGCTCGTGCGTGGTGTTTGAGACGAGGCCCACGCAGGGGACCTCTGGCGCCATCGAGCGCCTCGTGTCGGAATATGTTGCTTTCGGCCGCCCCGCACAAGAGCCCGGCAGAGCTTGAAAAAGCGCTTTCGATGAATCCCCGCGGGTGAAATTTGTTCACGAAGTCTGGGATTAAAGTTCGCTGCTACTTCGCCGACGGCTCCCGATGCCGTCGTTCACGATCGCGGCAAGCTCACGCGGGGGATACGCAAGGGTCACGACTGCCGCAGGTACGGTGCAGGCTTCTGGCCGAGGATGCGCCAGGTCCCGGCGAGCCCCAGCACCACGGCGAGCACCACCGCGGCCGCGGCCGCCGCCAACGCCCCCGACAGGTCGAGGACGAAGTCGAGGCGCATCACCCGGGTGACGATCACCCAGCCGGCGAGCGTGCCGGCGAGCAGCCCGAACAGGGCGGTGACGAGGCCGAGCGCCCCGTATTCGAGGCCGTAGGCGGCCAGCAGCCGTCCGCGGGTCGCGCCGAGCACCTTCAGCACCACGGCGTCGTAGAGCCGCGCCCGGTGCCCCGCGGCGATGGCGCCGGCCAGCACGAACAGGCTCGCCAGCACCGCCACCGCGCTCGCGCCGCGGATCGCCAGCACCAGCCGGCCGACGAGGTCGCCGACGGCATCGAGGGCGTCCTTCACCCGTACGCTGGTGACGGAGGGGAACGCCTTGGCGACGTCGCGCAGGATCCGGTTCTCGACCGCGCCGTCGGTGCCCCCGGGCAGGGTGAGCGTCGCCAGGTCCGAGTGCGGCGCGCCGCGGAAGGTGCCGGGGGAGAACACCATCACGAAGTTGATGCCGAGGTTGCGCCACTCGACCTTGCGCAGGTTGGCGATGGTGGCGGTGAGGTTCCGCCCGAGCACGTTGACGGTGACGCGGCTGCCGACCTTGAGGCCGAGGTTTTTCGCGAGATCCGCTTCGAACGAGACCAGCGGCGTCCTGGCTTGTTCCGCGTTCCACCACGTGCCTGCGGTGAGCGTCGAGCCCTCTGGCACGTCCTCGGCGTAGGTGATGCCCCGGTCGCCGTCGAGGACCCAGGCGGCGTCCTCCGGCGGGCGGATCTTCTCGGCCGGGACGTCGTCCAGCGCCACGATGCGGCCACGCATCATCGGCACCCGCTCGATCTTGGCGCTGGGCGCCTGGCGCGCGAGGAAGTCGTGGAAGGCGCCCGAATCGGCGGCCGGGATGTCCAGGAAGAACAGGTTCGGCGCGCGCGCCGGAAGGGTCGCCGAGATGGTGCGGCGCACGTTCACGTCGATCAGGCTCAGGGTCACCAGCAGGGTCACGCCGAGGCCGAGGGAGAGGACGATGGCCGGCGTCAGGGCGCCGGGGCGGTGGAGGTTGGCCAAGGCCATCCGCGGCGCGGCCCGCCGCGGATGCGGCAGCCGGCGGGCGAGCGCCATCACGCCGACCGCGACCAGCCGCAGCAGGCCGAAGGCGAGGCCGCCGTACCAGGCCGAGAGCGCGCCGCCGATGCCCTGCACCGCGTTGACGGTGCCGAGCGCCGTCTGCGTCCGGCCCGAGCCCCAGGTCAGGTCGGCGACCACCACCGGCACCGCCACGCCGACGATGCCGGAGGCGACGCCGTCGAGGATCTCGGCCGCGATCAGCCAGGTCGGGTCGTCGACGAAGGCCGAGAGCGCGGCGCGCACCGGCAGCACCGCGAAGGCCGCCAGCAGCAGCTTGCGCCGGCCGCGCCGGTCGGCGAGCGAGCCGGAAAACAGCGCCACCGGCACCATCGTGAGCTGGGCCACCATCACGTAGATCGCGGTCCAGTGCGTCGCGCTGACGGCGGTGGCGACGAGCTTCTGGCCGAGCAGCGAGAGCATGCCGCCGCTGCCGAGGTTGAACAGCGTCAGCGCGCAGGCGAGCACCAGCAGCCGGCGGTCGCCGAGCACGGCGCGGATGCCGGCCCGCTGCGGCGCCTCCTCCGCTCCGTCTTCCCCACCGGGCTCCGTCCAGCCGACCGCGCGGCGCTGGCTCCAGGCCGAGGCCGGGGTGGTCAGCGCAGCGGCGATCGCCAGCACCGCCATCAGGCCGAGCACCCAGAAGGCGATCGCCGACCCGAACCGGGCGGTGCCCAGCGTGATGGCGCCGGCGGCGATCAGGATGCCGACGTGGTTGAAGGCCTGATTGCGCCCCTGCTGGCCCGGGAACCGGTCCTTGCCGACGATCCCGAGGGTCAGCGCGGTCACCGCCGGCAGCAGCAGCGTGCCGCCGGCCGCCGCCAGCAGCTGCGCCGTGAACACGAAGGCGAAGGCGCGGGCCGGCAGCAGCAGCAGCGTGCCGGCGAGGATTGCGGTGCAGGCCGCGGCGATCAGCAGCCGCGGCCGCCCGACCCGGTCGACCAGCGCGCCGAACGGGCCGGAGAGCAGCAGCGTGCCGAACCCGACCAGGGTGGTGACGAGGCCGACGCGGGCCGGGCTCCACGATCCGGCCTCGGCCAGCCACGTGCCGAGGAACGGTCCCAAGCCGCCCTGGATGTCGCCGATGAAGACGTTGATCAGGGCGAGGTGGGTGGTCGGGGCCATGCCGTCCTTGGGTGCACGCGGGAGCGGCGCAGGGCGTGGCCCGGTCCGGTCCCGCGGTCAAGGTACGATCGGATCGGGCGGAGTCGCGGTGCTCAGGCGGCGCAAGCGGTCCGCTCGGGGCGGAAAGCGGCGCGCGGGAAGACGCTGCGGCCTCGGAGGGCGCCGGGCGCCCCGTCGTCAGCGGAGAACGTTCGGGGGCACCGGCGGGCTCCCGTTGAGCAGGGTGATCGTCACCCGCCGGTTCGGCGCGATGTAGGGATTGTCGGGGAAGACCGGCTCGGTGTCGGCGCGTCCCACCACGGACGCGAAGTTGTCGTTGGGCACCCCGGCACCGGCCAGGACCTCGCGCACGGCGAGCGCCCGCCCGGCGGTGAGGGTCCAGGGCTCGCCGGCCCGCGTCGAGCCCGGGCGCGCGGCGGCCGTGTGGCCGGTGATGGACAGGCGGTTGGGCAGCTTGCGCAGGGCGGGCGCGAGCGCCTCCAGCACGCGGCGGGTGCGCTCGTAGGGCTCGACGGAGCCCTCGCGGAACATCGAGCGGCCGTCGTCGTCCACGAGGGAGACGTTCACGCCCTCCTTGGTCGTCTCGAACACGATGTTGCGCGACAATTCGGCGATCTCGGGCAGCTTCTGGAGCGCCTGCCGGAGGCTGGCGATGGCGCTGTAGTTGGCCGGAACGCTGGCGGCCCGCCGGCTCGCCTCGAGATCGCTGGCGCTGCCCGGGCTGCTCGCGCGCACCGCATCCTCCTGCTGGGCGGAGCCCGTCGCCGCCTCGCGGGGCTTGGACGGCTTGTTGCCCGAGGTGTCGAGGGAGGTGCCGTACAGCAAGCCGCCGGCGCCGCTGGTCGCAGGGCTCGAAGCCGCCGGCGCGAAGTATTCCGCCAGGCCGATCTTCTGCTCCTGCGTCGTCATGCTGATCAGCCACATCAGCAGGAAGAACGCCATCATGGCGGTGACGAAGTCCGCATAGGCGATCTTCCAGGCCCCGCCGTGGTGGGCATGCGCGGCCTTCTTGACCTTCTTGATGATGATCGGCTGGAGGGCCATGGCCGTCGAGTCCCTGCGCGAGGTGGGGTCGGAACTAGGCGGGCAGGGCGGCGGTCGCCGCTTCCACTTCGTTGAAGGTCGGGCGGACGTCGCTCATCAGGGCCTTGCGGGCGAACTCGACCGCCATCACCGGCGGCTGGCCGGCGATGTGGGCGAGGAGGCCCGCCTTGAGCGAGACGTAGTACTTGGATTCGGCCTCGAAGAGGCTCTTGAGCGACTGCGCCATCGGCCCGAAGAAGCCGTAGGCGACGAACACGCCGAAGAAGGTGCCGACGAGCGCGCCGCCGATCAGATGCCCCAGTACCTCCGGCGGCTCCTTGATCGCCCCCATGGTCTTGATCACGCCGAGCACGGCGGCGACGATGCCGAGCGCCGGCGTTCCGTCGGCGAGCGACTGCATGGCCGAGATGATCCGCTCCTGCTCCTGGTGGTGCGTCTCCAGCTCCTCGTCCATCAGGGCGTCGATCTCGTGGACGTTGTTGGCGCCCAGCGTCACCATGCGCATGTAGTCGCAGACGAACTCGACCGCGTGGTGGTTCGCCGCGAAGGTCGGGAAGCTGTTGAACAGCGCCGACTCGCTCGGCTCCTCGATGTGCGGCTCGAGCGCCATCAGGCCCTTCTGCTTCGCGAGCCGATACAGCGAATACTGCATGCCCAGCAGCTCGACATAGGCTTGCTGATTGTATTTCGGCCCCTTCACGAGCGTGGCCAGCATGGCGGGCACGGCCTTGAGCACCGGCCCGGTGTTGCCGATGATGAAGGCGCCGATCGCCGCGCCGAGGATGATGACGAACTCGAACGGCTGCCACAGCACTTCCAGGTGGCCGCCCATCGCCGCGTAGCTGCCGAAGACGCAGGCGAAGACGACCAGTGTGCCGATGATCAGCCGCATGATTTGCCACCCTTGCGCGGCGGCAGGGACAGCCCGAGCGACGCCACTAGCGATCCGACAAATTGCCGATCTCGGTTAACGGCGGGTTTAGGCCGTGGCTCGGATGCCGTCCGGCTCCCTCGGCTCGCGGTCCGGGCGCCCGGCGACGGCGCCCGGACCGCGCGCCGAGACCCGCCCTCAGATCGTGACCATGCCGCCCGTCACCGCGATCATCGCGCCGTTGATGTAGCTCGCCGCGTCGGAGGCCAGCATCACGTAGGGGGGCGCGAGCTCGGCCGGCTGGCCGGGGCGCCCGGCCGGCGTCATCGAGCCGAAGCTCTCGACCTGGCTGGTGTACATCGTCGACGGGATCAGCGGCGTCCAGATCGGGCCCGGCAGCACCGCGTTGGCGCGGATGCCGCGCTTGCCCAGGATCTTGGCGAGGTTCGCCACCATGTTGCACAGCGCCGCCTTGGTCGAGGAATAGGCGAGCTGCTGCTCGACCGGGTTCTTGGCGTTGACCGAGGAGGTGGCGATGATCGAGGCGCCGGGCTTCAGGTGCGGCGAGGCGGCCTTGAGGATGTAGAACATCGCGTGGACGTTGACCGCGTATTGCCGGTCCCAGTCGGCGATCGCGATGCCCTCGAGGTCGTCGGCCAGCACCTGCACGGCGGCGTTGTTGACGAACACGTCGAGCCGGCCGAACTCCGCGATCGTCGTCTCGACCAGCGCGGCGCAATGGCCGGCCTCCGAGACGTCGCCCGGCAAGAGCAGCGCGCGCCGGCCGGCCTTCTCGATCCAGGCGGCGGTGTCCTTGGCGTCGTCGTGCTCGTCGAGATAGGCGAGCGCCACGTCGGCGCCCTCGCGGGCATAGGCGATCGCCACCGCCCGGCCGATGCCGGAATCGCCCCCGGTGATCAGCGCGACCTTGCCGGTGAGCTGGCCGGAGCCGACGTAGCTGTGCTCGCCGTGATCGGGCGGCGGCTGCATCTCGGACGAGCGGCCGGGATAGGGGATCGGCCGGGCCGCGAAGGGCGGCTCGGGGCGCGGGGAGGCGGTGTCGGACATGACGTTCCCATCGGTGAGGCCGCGGGATGCGGCGCCTCCTCGGGAACACGCCGGGAGGCGGACCGGCTCAAAGCGGCCTGCCGCGCCGGATCGTCACGCCGGCGGGCCGTACTGCATCAGCCCGTCGCCGAACGACCAGTTCTCGCGCGCGACCTCCACCAGGTTCACGAGCACGTTGCCCGGCTTCACGCCCGGATCCCGCCCGAGGTTGCGGGCGATCGCCGCGTAGAGCGCCCGCTTCTGCGCGGTGTCGCGGGTGTCGTTGGCGGTGATCTGGATCATCACGAGGTCGTCGTCCCGCGCGATGCCGAGATAGCCGGGATCGTAGGCGAAGGCGGAGGAGCCGTGCTCGTGGATCACCGTGAACAGGTCGTTCTCGGGCACCGCGAAGGCCTCGCGCATCGCCGCGTAGAGGCCGGCGACGAGGGCGGCGTGGTAGGCCGGGCTCTTGCCGGCGCGCAGGGAGATGCGGGTCAGGGGCATGGCGGGGGTCCTCGGGTCCGGTCGAGGGACACCCTTGCCGTCCGCGATGATAACGGCAAGATATCGGACGCTATATCTGCCATAACGGATCGATGTGATGCTGACCCGCCCGCTCGACATCGAAAGCGTCCAGGCCTTCGTGCTCACCGTCGACCTGGCGAGCTTCACCCGCGCCGCCGCGGCGCTGGAGACCTCGCAGGCCGGGATCAGCCTGCGGCTGAAGCGGCTCGAGGACCGGCTCGGCTGCCGCCTCGTCGACCGCACCCCGCGCAGCGTCCGGGCCTCGGCGCGGGGCGAGCGCTTCCTGCC
>NZ_VRUV01000127.1:0-10097 GCF_008039455.1 Methylobacterium sp. WL116 | reverse complement strand
GGCGCGTCACCGCCGGGCTGCGCTCGCCGACCTTCAGGGGCGAGCCGGTGAAGATCACGCCGTCGTAGGCGGTAAGCGCCGCGCCGTCGGGCAGGGCGGCGTCGGCGTCGGCCGGGCTGAGCAGCCGGCATTGCGCCTCCGGGCGATAGGCGTGGACGACGTCGGCGTAGGATTCGGCCGAGGTGCGGCCGGTGACCGCGACGTGCTGGGCGCGGTCGTCGCGCGTGTTGCCGTCCGCGATGAGCAGTCGAAGCATGGGGGCCTTGCGGGAGATCGTCGGGATCCGGTCACGGGCAACGTCCGGCGCCGCCCGATGGTGCTGCGGCATAGGTGCAGCCGCGACGCCGGGCGTGATCCGGCGCCGGTCCGGACGATCGCCGCGGTGCCCGCCATCCGAGGGGCTCGGGACCTATCGACGGCTGCCGCGTTGAGGCAGGGCCGTTCCTGAGGCAAAGCACTCCCTCAGGGGCCGCCGGCCGAGCGCCCGATCCACCCTGCGTGATGACGATGACGACTGATCAGACACCGCGCGTCGCACCCTACGTCCGGGACACCCTGTCGACTGGGATCGCCGGGCTCGACGACGTCCTGTCCGGCGGCCTGACCAAGGGGCGGCTCTACCTGCTCGAGGGCACGCCCGGCGCCGGCAAGACCACGCTCGCCCTGCAGTTCCTGCTCGACGGCGTCGCGCACGGCGAGAAGAGCCTCTACGTCACCCTGTCGGAGAGCGCCGAGGAGCTGCGGGCCTCGGCGGCGTCGCATGGCTGGTCGCTCGACGGCGTCGAGCTCTACGAGCTCGTCAACGAGCTCGGCCTCGACCCCGAGAGCGAGCAGTCGATCCTGCACCCCTCCGAGGTGGAGCTCGGCGAGACCGTCCGCGAGGTCATCGAGCGGGTGGACGCGCTGCAGCCGAACCGCGTGGTGTTCGACAGCCTGTCCGAATTGCGGCTGCTCGCCCAGAACCCGCTGCGCTACCGCCGCCAGATCCTGGCGCTGAAGCAGCTCTTCGCGGCGCGGGGCTGCACGGTGTTCCTGCTCGACGACGGCACCACCGACGTGCAGCTCCACAGCATCGCGCACGGCGTCCTGCTCCTGGAGCACACCCCGCGCGAGTTCGGCGCGGGACGGCGCCGCCTCCGCGTCCTGAAGATGCGCGGCGTGAAGGCGCGGGGCGGGTACCACGACTTCGTCCTCGAGACCGGCGGGATCGAGGTGTTCCCGAGCCTGATCGCCGCCGAGCACCACGCCGACTTCGCGCCGGTGACCGTCACGACCGGCGCGCCGGGCCTCGACCTCCTGCTCGGCGGCGGGCTGGTGCGCGGCACCAACACGCTGCTGCTCGGGCCGTCCGGGGCCGGCAAGACCACGACCGCGGTGCGCTGCATGCTGGCGGCCCTGGAGCGGGGCGAGAAGGCCACCTACTTCCTGTTCGACGAGGGCCGGGCGACCCTGCTGGCGCGCGCGGCCATCCTCGGGATGGACCTGCAGCCGCACATCGCCGACGGCGACCTCAGCATCGCGCAGATCGATCCGGCCGAGCTGGCGCCGGGCGAGTTCGCCTGCCGCGTCCGCGAGGCGGTGGAGCGGGACGGCGCGTCCTGCGTCGTCGTCGACAGCCTCAACGCCTACATCCACGCGATGCCGGGCGAGCAGTTCCTGATCCTGCAGATGCACGAGCTGCTGACCTACCTGAACCAGAAGGGCGTCACGACCCTGCTGGTTCTCGGGCAGCACGGCGTCATCGGCGAGGTCCGCTCCGACATCGACCTGAGCTATCTCAGCGACGGCATCCTCCTGTTCCGCTACTTCGAGGCCAAGGGCGAGGTCCGAACCGCGCTCTCGGCGGTCAAGAGCCGGGTCAACGCGCACGAGCGCACGATCCGCGAGCTGAGGCTCTCCCGCAACGGGATCCAGGTTGGGGAGACGCTGACCGACTTCGAGGGCGTGCTCTCGGGCCTGCCCGCCTACGGCGGCAAGGTCGCGATGCTGCGCAGCGACACGGCGGAATGAGCCGGCCCGGCCCCGACGAGACCCGCGTCCTCATCCTGGCGCCGCGCGGACGCGACGCGGTGGTGATGGAGCAGCTGCTGGCCAAGTCCGGCACCGCCGCCACGGTCTGCGCCGACGGGGCCGCGTGGCTCGCCGGCCTCGAGGCCTCGGCCGGCTCGGCGATCGTCACCGAGGAGGCGCTGGCCGAGGTCGACCCGGACGCCCTCGCGGCCTGGATCGATCGCCAGCCGCCCTGGTCGGACTTCCCGTTCATCATGCTGGCGACGCGCCAGGCGGGGCGCCGCCCGGCGCGGGGGGCGGCCATGGTGGAGCGCCTCGGCAACGTCGTGCTGCTGGAGCGCCCGATCAACGCCGAGACCCTGATCAGCGCCGTCGCCTCGGCGCTGCGGGTGCGGCGGCGCCAGTACCAGGCGCGCGGGCACATCCGCGAGCGCGAACAGGACCAGGAGCGCCTGCGCGTCGCCAACGAGACCCTGGAGCGGCGGGTCGCCGAGCGCACCCGCGAGGTCGAGGCCGCCCGCGAGACCCTGGCCTTCGCCCTCGATTCCGCCGGCATGGGAACCTGGGACCTCGACCTCCTCACCGACACCGCCCGTCGGTCGGCCCGCCACGACGCGATCTTCGGCTACGACGCGCCGCTCCCGCATTGGGGCCGGCAGACCTTCCTCGCCCACGTCCACCCGGAGGATCGGGAGGCGGTGACGGCGGCCTTCGCGCAGGCGGCGCGGGCGGGGACGCTCGACATCGAATACCGGATCGTGCGCCCCGACGGGGCCGTGCGCTGGATCGCGGCCAAGGGCCGGGCGGAATACCGCGCCGACGGCACGCCGGTCCGCATGGCCGGCATCGTCCTCGACCGCTCCGACCAGCGCAACACCGAGGAGGCGCTGCGCCAGGTGCAGAAGATGGAGGCGATCGGCCAGCTCACCGGCGGCGTCGCACACGACTTCAACAACCTCTTGACGGTCATCGTCGGCGGCCTCGACATGGTCCTGCGCAAGCCCGACAACGTCGAGCGGGTCAAGCGCCTCGCCGACGCCGCGATGACGGCGGCCCGGCGCGGCGAGCAGCTGACGCAGCAGCTCCTCGCCTTCTCGCGCCGGCAGATGCTGCGGCCGCAGACGCTGAACCCGAACCGCCTGCTCATCGACTTCCGGCCGCTGGCCGAGCGCGCCGCCGGCGCCGCGATCGAGCTCGCCTTCGACCTCGACCCCGCCCTCGACCCGATCCGCGTCGACCCCGCCCAGTTCGAGGCGGCGATCCTCAACCTCGTCGTCAACGCCCGCGACGCGATGGAGGCGGGAACCGGCAGCGCCCGGATCGAGGTCCGCAGCCGCAACGTCCGGCTCGACACCGCGGCCGTCGCCGACAAGGGGGTGCCGCCGGGCGCCTATGTCGAGATCGCGGTGTCCGACACCGGCAGCGGCATCGCGCCGGACCTGATGGCGCGGGTGTTCGAGCCGTTCTTCACCACCAAGGAGGTCGGCAAGGGCACCGGCCTCGGCCTGAGCCAGGTCTACGGCTTCACCCGCAGCGCCAAGGGCTTCGTCGCGATCGAGTCCGAGGTCGGGCGCGGCACCACCTTCCGCTTGCGCTTCCCGCGCTCGGCCGACCCCGCCGGCGAGGAGACGGGCATGGGCGAGCGCGGCGTGCTGCCGCTGCGCCGCGCCGGCGAGGGCGAGACCGTGCTGCTCGTCGAGGACGACGAGCAGGTCCTCACCATGGCCGTCGAGAGCCTGGAGGAGCTGCGCTACAAGGTCGTCGTCGCGCGCAACGCGGCTGAGGCGCTGGCCCATCTCAAGGACGTCCAGCGCATCGACATCCTGTTCTCGGACGTGATGATGCCCGGCGGCATGAACGGCTCGCAGCTCGCCGCCGAGGCGCAGCGCCTGCGGCCCGGCCTCAAGGTCCTGCTCACCTCGGGCTACGTCGCTGACCTCGACGAGGGCCAGGTCATCGGCCGCGGCGAGCTCCCGGTGCTCAACAAGCCCTATCGCCGCGACGAGCTCGCCCGGTCGCTCCGCCTCGTCCTCGGGGCCGACGACGCCTGAATGGGCCGCCGATCCGACGAACCAGGAGTGCAGCGGCCGTGAACTGGATCTATCTGGCGATTGCGATCGTCGCCGAGGTGATCGGCACCAGCGCGCTGAAGGCCTCCGCCGGGTTCTCGCGGCCGGTGCCGCTGCTGATCACGGTCGCGGGCTACGGGGTCGCGTTCTTCTTCCTCGCGCTCACCCTGCGGACGATCCCGATGGGGGTCGCCTACGCGGTCTGGTCGGGCGTCGGCATCGTCCTGATCTCGCTCGTCGGCTGGCTGATGTTCCGCCAGGGCCTCGACGCCCCGGCCCTGATCGGCCTCGGCCTGATCGTCGCCGGCGTGGTGGTGATCAACGGCTTCTCGAGCACCGCCGGGCACTGAGCCCCCGGCCGCGCGGCACGGTTGACACGCCGCCCCCCCCTCACCATAAGGGCCCCGCGCAGCCCGATGGGCTGTCCTTTGGGGGAATGTCCCGAGCGGCAAAGGGGGCGGACTGTAAATCCGCTGCGTAAGCTTCGTAGGTTCGAGTCCTACTTCCCCCACCACGTCCTTCCTTGCGATCATCACCGGCATCGCCCTGCTTCGCACGGGCCTTGCCGCGCCGGGCGAGCCTCCGGGCGGTCCGTGACGGCGGCGGATTTCGCCCTGCGACCGCAGGGTCCGCCAGCTCGCCCAAGGCAACCTTCCGTCGTCGTTGCCGGCGACGGCCCGGCGCGGATCAGGCCTTCCGCGTCCGCGCCCCGAAGATCGACGTGCCGACCCGGACATGGGTCGCGCCCATCTGGATCGCGGCCGGGTAATCGGCGCTCATGCCCATCGAGAGGATCGGCAGGTTGTGCCGCCGGGCGAGCGCGGCGAGCAAAGCGAAGTGGGCCGAGGGCGGGTCCTCCACCGGCGGCACGCACATCAGCCCCTGGATCGCCAGCCCGTGGGTGCCGACGCATTCGGCGAGCAGCACGTCGAGGGCGTCGGGCGAGACGCCGCCCTTCTGCGGCTCGTCCCCGGTGTTGACCTGGATCAGCAGCTTCGGCGTGCGCCCCGTGCGGGCGATCTCCTTGGCCAGCGCCGCGGCCAGGGACAGCCGGTCCAGCGAATGGATCACGTCGAACAGCTCGACCGCCTCGCGCGCCTTGTTCGATTGCAGCGGCCCGACGAGGTGGAGTTCCACGTCCGGGTAGCGGTCCTTGAGCGCGGGCCACTTGGCGCGCGATTCCTGCACGTAGTTCTCGCCGAACAGGCGCTGGCCGGCTTCGAGGGCCGGCAGGATGCCCTCGGTCGGCACGGTCTTCGAGACCGCGATGAGGCGGATGCCGGCGGGATCCCGCGCGCAATCCTCGCTCGCCCGGGCGATCCCGGCCAGCACCTCGGCGAGGCCCGCGGCGACGTCGGCCTCGCCGACGGGCGGTTTGCCGGAGATCGGCGGCTCCGAGGTCGGGGGCGTATCGATCGGCGTGTCGGTCATTGAAGTCCTTTGGGCGGGTCGTCCGGCCATCGCCGGGGAAAGGTGGGCGGGCCCGCGGCGCTGTCCAACGCCGCCGCGCGGGTGAGGGCGATTCTGCACCTCAATGCCGGGATCGCGCGCCCGGCGCAAAGCCATCTGTGCTTGCATCCGCCACAGGGATCACGCGCCGATGGATCGGCCTCGATTGCCACGCCGGCAGATCCGTTGGCCGAGCCCGCCGCGAATGTGCTAACGCCGCCGCTTCCCCGGTCCGCCCCGCCCGATCCCGGTTTTCGACGACGCCATGACCCATCCTCCCAGCCACCAGACCCTCGAGCGCTACAACGCCAAGGATTCCGAGCCGCGCTGGCAGGAGGCCTGGGCGCAGGCGCGGCTGTTCGAGACCGACAACGCCGACGCCCGCCCGAAATACTACGTGCTGGAGATGTTCCCCTATCCGTCGGGGCGCATCCACATGGGCCACGTGCGCAACTACGCGATGGGCGACGTGGTGGCGCGCTACAAGCGGGCAAAGGGGTTCGCGGTGCTGCACCCGATGGGCTGGGACGCCTTCGGGCTGCCGGCCGAGAACGCCGCGATCGAGCGGAAGACCAACCCGCGGGACTGGACCTACGCCAACATCGCGACGATGCGCGGGCAGCTGCAATCCATGGGCCTGTCGCTCGATTGGAGCCGCGAGATCGCGACCTGCGATCCGGACTACTACAAGCACCAGCAGCGCATGTTCCTCGACTTCCTCGGCAAGGGGCTGGTTACGCGCCGCACCGCCAAGGTGAACTGGGACCCGGTCGACCACACCGTGCTCGCCAACGAGCAGGTGATCGACGGGCGCGGCTGGCGCTCGGGTGCGCCGGTCGAGCAGCGCGAGCTGACGCAGTGGTTCTTCAAGATCAGCGACTTCGCGCAGGATCTCTACGACGCGCTCGACGGTCTCGAGCGCTGGCCGGAGAAGGTCCGGCTGATGCAGCGGAACTGGATCGGGCGCTCGCAGGGGTTGCAGGTCCGGTTCGCCCTCGCGACGGCGGTCGAGGGGGTCGGCGAGGCGATCGAGGTCTACACCACCCGGCCCGACACCCTGTTCGGCGCGCGCTTCCTGGCGATCGCCGCCGACCATCCCGTGGCGGCGGCCCTGTCCGGCGCGAACCCGGCGCTGCAGGCCTTCGTCGACGAATGCCGGCGCATGGGCACGGCGCAGGCGGCGATCGACACGGCGGAGAAGCTCGGCTTCGACACCGGGCTCACCGTGCGCCATCCGCTCGACCCGTCCTGGACGCTGCCGGTCTACGTCGCGAACTTCGTGCTGATGGAGTACGGCACCGGCGCCGTCTTCGGCTGCCCGGCGCACGACCAGCGCGATCTCGACTTCGCCAACAAGTACGGCCTCGGCAACACCCCCGTGGTCTGCCCCGAGGACCAGGATCAGGACAGCTTCGTCATCACCGACACCGCCTTCGACGGCGACGGGCGGATGATCAACTCGCGCTACCTCGACGGCATGACGACGGGCGAGGCCTTCGAGGCGGTGGCGAACCGCCTGGAGGCGGAGGTCCTCTCCGGCCGGCCGGTCGCAGCCCGCAAGGTGCAGTTCCGCCTGCGCGACTGGGGCGTGTCGCGCCAGCGCTACTGGGGCTGCCCGATCCCGATCATCCACTGCGAGGCCTGCGGCCCCGTGCCGGTGCCGGTCGCCGACCTGCCGGTGAGGCTGCCCGAGGAGGTCTCGTTCGACCAGCCCGGCAACCCGCTGGAGCGCGACCACGCCTGGCGCACCGTGCCGTGCCCGTCCTGCGGCGCGGCGGCGCGGCGCGAGACCGACACGATGGACACCTTCGTCGACTCGTCCTGGTACTACGCCCGGTTCACCGCGCCGTGGCTCGCCGACCGGCCGACCGACCCGGCGGCGGTGAACCGCTGGCTCGCCGTCGACCAGTATATCGGCGGCATCGAGCACGCGATCCTGCACCTGCTCTACGCGCGCTTCTTCATGCGGGCGATGCAGGCGACCGGCTGGTCCGGCGTCTCGGAGCCGTTCGCCGGCCTGTTCACCCAGGGCATGGTCGTCCACGAGACCTACAAGGACGCGGCCGGCGCTTGGGTGCCGCCGGCGGAGGTGCGGTTCTCGACCGAAGACGGCGAGCGACGCGGGTTCCACGTGAAAACCTCGGCGCCCATCGCGATCGGCCCGATCGAGAAGATGTCGAAGTCGAAGAAGAACGTCGTCGACCCCGACGACATCATCGCCTCCTTCGGCGCCGACACCGCGCGCTGGTTCATGCTCTCGGATTCGCCGCCGGAGCGCGACGTGATCTGGACGGAGGAGGGCGTGCAGGGCGCCGCCCGCTTCGTGCAGCGGGTGTGGCGGCTGGTGAACGCCGCCGTCTCGGCCACCGGATCGGGCGGCGGCGACGCGGCCTTGCGCAAGGCCGCGCACAAGGCGCTCGCCGCCTTCGGCGAGGACGTGGAGCGCCTGCGCTTCAACCGCTGCGTCGCCCACGTCTACACCCTCGCCAACGCCCTCGAGGACGCGTTCCGCGGCGGCGCCTCGGCGGCGGCCGGCCGCGAGGCCGCCGGCATCCTGGTCCAGCTGATCGCGCCGATGATGCCGCACCTGGCCGAGAGCTGCTGGGCGGTGCTCGGCCGCGACGGGCTGGTCGCGCAGGCGCCGTGGCCCGGCTTCGACCCCGCTTTGCTGGTCGAGGATACGGTCGCTCTCCCGGTGCAGGTCAACGGCAAGAAGCGCGCCGACGTCACCGTCCCGCGCGACGCCGACGCGGCGGCTGTCGAGGCCCTGGTGCTCGCCGACGAGGCGGTGCGGCGCGCCCTCGAAGGCCGGACGCCCCGCAAGGTCATCGTCGTGCCCGGGCGGATCGTGAACCTGGTGGTGTGAGGGATCCCACCGTCGGCCCCTCAACGCGCTCCGTCATTCCGGGGCGCCGCAGGCGAGCCCGGAATCCAGAGCCGCCGGGACGGGTGATCGAGGCACGATCAGCGGTTCTGGATTCCGGGCTCTGCTTCGCAGCCCCGGAATGACGGGGAGGGATCGACGCAAGGCCTCGCCGGCTGCCCCTCAGGCCGCGAGCGCCCGGCTCACCGTGGCGCGCAGGTCCGCCAGCGAGAACGGCTTCGTCAGCACGTCGGTGACGATGGCGTCGAGGCCGCGCGCGCGCTCGCGCTGGTCGGCGAAGCCGGTCATCAGCAGGATTGTCAGGTCGGGGAAGTCGCGCTTGGCCGCGAGCGCCAGCGCGATGCCGTCCATCAGCGGCATGCGGATGTCGGTGAGCATCAGGTCGAAGGCGCCGTCGGATTCGTTCAGCCGGTCGAGGCCGTCGCTGCCGTCGATCGCCGTGACCACGGCATGGCCGTCGATCTCGAGGCCTCGCTTGAGGAAGCCGCGAACCGTCTCTTCGTCATCCACCAGAAGGATGCGCGCCATGTCGCCTGTATTTGATCCACCGAGGGAAGGCCGGCCGGCCCGGACACGTCTAGAGATCGTCTAAACATCGGCCGTCCTGTCAAGACATTTGAGGACGAAAAGCCTGGAAGTGCCGGAGGGTTGCGAAAATGCCGCGTCCCGAAACGCGGTTCAGGCCCCGCCGAACAGGTCCGGATCTTGGCTGTCGTAGTCGACGACGCCGACGAAGGGGAGCTGGCGGAAGGCGTGGGCCGCATCCATGCCGTAGCCGACGACGAAGGCGTCGGGGCAGGTGAAGCCGACGAAGTCGGCGTCGATCTGCACCGCGCGCTTGCCCGGCTTCTCGAGCAGCACCGCGGTGAGGACGCGCGAGGCGCCGCGGGCCATCAGCAGGTCCTTGGCGAAGACCACCGTGCGGCCGGATTCGAGGATGTCGTCGACGAGCAGCACGTCGCGGCCGCGCACCTCGCTCTGGACGTCGCGCAGGATCTCGACCTGGCCGGAGGAGATCGTGCCGGTGCGGTAGCTCGACAGGTGCACGAACTCGACCTGCGGCGACAGCCCGACCCGGTGCAGGGCCCGCAGCAGGTCGGCGGCGAACATGAAGCTGCCCTTCAGCACCGCCACCACGAGCAGGTTCTGCGGGGCGGCCGCCTTGATCTCGCGGGCCAACGCCTCGTTGCGCGTGGCGATGGTGGCTTCGTCGAAGAGGACGCGGACGCGTCGGGAGGGCGTGGTCATGCGCCTCCATACCCTATTCCGGCGCCGTCCGGCCACGGCCCGCCGGCGGAAAATCGACGGCGGCGCGGTCGCCCGCGACCTACTCCGCTTTCGCCGTCTCGGGTCTGGCCGTCTCCGGCCTGCCCGACTCCGGCTTGCCCGCATCCGAGAACCGGACCTCGATGCCGCGGCCGTGCTCGGGCGGATCGGAAAACCGGCCGGCGAATCGCGCGGTCTCGCCCTGCGCCAGCCGGCTGCGCGGCGGGGCGATGGTGTAGGTCCTCACGACGCCCGCGGCGGCGTCGCGCATCACGACGCTGATCGGCGGCACCAGCACCCCGCCGCGGGCGATGCCGACGAGGTCGCCCTCGACCGCGAGCTCGGCCGGCTTCTCGCCGTCGGCCGGGGTGCGGACCGCGGCGACGTCCCGGATCTCGAGGCCGCGCAGGTTCACCGGC